>JAHDDR010000245.1 GCA_020629255.1 Saprospiraceae bacterium
TTATTTATTAAAATATTTTTTGGTGAATTTTTTAAAGCGGTGCAGTTGTTCTTCTGGGCTGAGTTTAGGTCCATGGTTGCTAATGATACCCTTCAAATCCATTTCGTCTACTTTTTTTATGGTAGATGGAAATAAATCAGGAAAGGTATTAAAAATTGCGGGCGGAAATCTTTCTTTTCTTCTTCGAGTATCTATAAAATCACCGACAAACAATATCTTACTTTTCAGATGAAGGAACCCTACATGTCCAATGCTATGCCCTGGTAAATGAATCACTTTTAGACCTCCGAAAAAATCTAAGGTTTCATCATATTTTATCTGTTGATCTATTTTAACGGGTGAATAATTAAAGCAAAGTCTTCCGAAAGCTTCTAAAAATTGTGTTACTCTATTAATTCCTTTATAGGGAAATTTTCCATCGATATGGATTTGTTCTTCTTGTGTTCCTAATACAGAAGCTCTTGTTTTTTCTTTTAATTTCTTCAGGTGAACTATGTGATCAAAATGCCCATGCGTAATGAGTATGTAATCTACATCGGAAAAAGTTCGCCCGATTTTATTTAATTGTTTTCCGATGTAATTGACCCCGTTCAGCATTCCTGTATCTAGCAGAATGGTTGTATCATCGTCATATAAAATAAAATTATTGACAAATATTCCCCGAAGCTCTACATAATTCATGTAATATGCGTTAGATCAAATCGAAAGAATTAGCTAATCCATCCTTTCTTGATACAAAAATTAGAAAACCACAATAAAAATATTCCAAAAACGACAATTAAAATGGGCATGGTAAGTGCTTGTGTCATTCCGTATACTTCTATGGTTTTAGTAAAAAAAGTATTGTATCCCATTTGTATAATAATGGCAATTAGTGAAATAGTGAATGTCATTTTCGACCATTTTTTCCGCAACAACAAACCCACACAGCCTATGAACCCACCTAACACTGCCAATGCAAAAGCTACATAAATCCAAATTGGGTAACTATCAAAAAGTTGCCTTTCACTTTCGGTCATAGCGGCGAGCGTTTCTTCTGAAATAAATGCATGTCCTACAAAGGACAAGACTCCCATGATATTCCATAATAAAAAAAGAATGGAAACACCCCAAAACCAACCGGGTACTTTTATTGAATCATTCATGATTTTTCATATTTAATGAAATGAATTAAATTATTCCTTCTTTTTGAAACGAGCAAATAAATCATCTGCATAATCATTTCCTAATTCTGTAAGCAATGCTAAATCTTCATCCAGGACCAGCGTATATTTTACAATATTATCTTTGGGTCGGGCATAACTCAAAACCAAATCCGATAATACATTATAAGCTCCTTTTGTTCGAATGAGTCCTGCTTGGGCATCTTTTTTTAATTGGGATTTATTTTTAGCCGCATAAGAAGAGCAATCAATAAAATCATTATTATGATTGATATAACTTTGTCCGGAAATTACTTGGCAACCGGCAGAAAAATTATAACTCCCCACACCCGACCAATGTATATTAATGGTCGAATTTAATTCTTGTCCCATTTCTAAATCTTCGGGTGTCAAACTTCCGCTTCGATCATAATCTCTTGTAATTAATGTTCCATTTTTGGCACAACGTAAAGCAATATAGGATTGATCCAATTTACTGATTTTATGCCAACCGAAACGATACAAATGTTGCCCCTCCAATAAAAAAGGTTCTTCGGATCTTGCCAAATGTGGATTGGGATCTGTTGAACCCCAAAATTTAAAAACCATTCCATTTAATAATAAAATAAAAAGATCATCATTCGGGCGAAGCCCTCCATCTGGCACAGCCATTCTTTCTTTTCTTCTAATTCCGATAAGATGGACTTCTTTTGGATCAGCAGACCATTTTTCGACGGGCAAGGTTGAAGTTTCTCCGGCGTATTCGTTGGCAAATTTTGCTGCTGCCGACGGTTCTTCTACATTTTTATTTTTATAGGTTTCTAAAAATTGAATCCAAGTATCAAAATCTTTGCTTTTTCCTTCTTCGGTATTCCAAATACATTTCAGTTCTTCATCCTTCCATTTTTGGATATATTTTTTTGTTCCATTCCCCACAATTCCATCCGGGCTCCCAATTTCGGGACTACCCCCAACGGTGCGTACATACTCTTGGAATAAACGAACACCCGACAAGGTGATATAACCAAAAATTCCACTTAATTCTCCGAAAGGATGAAAACCATAATCTTTCAAAAATTTTTGTAATTCATGAACTTCCATTCCATTCAATTCTCTGAATTCCGCCCAACCATACCGACTTTCTTTTCTGAATTTTATTTTTTCTTTTATTCCAGCATCCACATGATAAACTGAAAAGAATTTTTTCAAATCTTCCGGCACATTCCCTTTATCCGTATGCCCTAATTTTAGTGTTGCCATTATTTTCTCATTTTATTTCTTAGTGATAATTTTATGTATAATTTTACCGATGGTATTTACACCCGGCTCTAATGTATAATATTTGAAATGATGGGAATAGGTGTTATACGATTGGGGTTCGATTTTCCATTCTTGTGCTGCTGCCGTTACTAAAACTTTTTCCATACTTTCTACGGGCACGATGCCGTCGTGTGTTCCATCGTCTCCTAAAATTTTATCCAAACCTTTTTTATATACTTTGGTCAACAACCGTTTAATTCTATTTTGTTCGGCAATGGATTGTGCTACACTTTCTTTTGCTGCCGCACTAATTTCATTTCCTTCAAAAGATAAATTCCCTAAAATGACATGATACGGAATCCCTGGATCTTTCCCTTCTGTACTTAATTTAATTGCTGTTTCCGAACCGGTGGCCAATTCATCTTTTGTATTATTAATTTGCCCCCAAAATTTCATGAGCATGGACAAAGGGAATTTATATTGCTTAGGCACTAAAAAATTCAAGGCATGGGTAATTCCATATTCTGCTCCCATTACAAGGGAAGCCAAGGGAGAACCATTATTCGGCGATCCGACCTGAATAAAATGATCAAAATATTTATTTCCTTCTTTTTGTTCTAATAAAAAACGGCTCACCAAACCGCCCATAGAATGGGCAATTAAAATTCGGTTCCGTCCTTCCTTTTTCTCATCCGGAAAACCGACTTGTTTCAATCGCAGCATAAATTCTTCGGATGTTTTTTCGGTAACGGTATGCAGTGATTCATAATTCAATGCCAACACTACATTTTTTTGTTTTTTATTTTTCCAATCAAATCCTTTAATTTGTTCTTGTGCCGAATGTAAAATTCCGGGTTGGGTGTAAGTATTCCCCATAATGCCATGCACAAATAAAATAATATTATCAGCCTCTTTTATTTTTTTGATTTCATTCGCCCCAATTTTTTTGAATTTCATGGATTTGACATCATTCCCTAATTCTACAAATTCGAATAAAGGATAATCGACAATTCCCGTTATTTTTTTCAAATAAATTTTAACGGAATCCGTCAACATTCCTTTTTTAATTAAAGGATATGGATTTTCGCTATCTCCAGAAAAAGCTTCTTCATCCGAAACAGGCAATGTTTCTATAATCGTTTTATTTCCATCCGCTTTACCAACTGGATACCACAGTCCGGTTTCCGAATCATAACCGAAGGGATATATTTCTTCTCCTTCTTTTACATTTTCTTTGAAATCTAAGACGAGTGGTTTTTCGGAAGAAACAGCATCTCTGTTTTTTATTTCTGTAATTTCCAACACATCCGGAGAAGAGGAACCTTGACTCCCCTTCGACAAAATTCCTCCTTGAGTTTCTATCGAATTCCAAATAT
>JAHDDR010000246.1 GCA_020629255.1 Saprospiraceae bacterium
GTATTCTTTATATCGAAAGTTGGCTGAGGGGCAATGGTGCCGCTGCCATTTATAACCTCATGGAGGATGCTGCTACTGCTGAAATTTCTAGGACGCAAGTGTGGCAATGGTTAAGGGGAAATGTTGCTTTAGACGATGGAAGAACCGTCGACAACGCTTTGTATGAAATATTGCTACAAGAAGAAATGGATAGTATTCAAAAAATGATCGGAGAAGAAAAGTTTGTCGAGGGACGTTTTTCTGAAGCCCGGAATTTATTCGACCAATTGGTGAAGCAAGATGAGTTTATCGAGTTCTTAACTTTACCAGCATATCAATTGATTTAATTTTCATCAAACATAAAAATAAGTATAGAAATGAGCAAGGAAATTCAAATCCAACAATTGGAAAACGAATGGAAGAACAACCCCAGATGGAAGGGTGTAGAACGACCTTACACCGCCGAAGATGTCATGAAGTTAAGAGGTTCTGTTAAAATAGAATATACCTTAGCACAATTGGGGGCTAAAAAATTATGGCACAAATTAAATACACAAGATTGGGTAGCGGGATTAGGAGCCTTGACGGGCAACCAAGCTATCCAAGAAGTAATGGCAGGTTTGGAAGCTATTTATTTAAGTGGATGGCAAGTTGCTGCCGATGCGAATTTGGCGGGACACATGTATCCGGATCAATCGCTTTACCCCGCAGATTCTGTGCCTAGCGTTGTAAAACGAATTAATAATGCATTATTAAGAAGAGATCAAATCCAATCTGTTTCCGGAGAAGGTAATTTGGATTATTTAGTTCCTATTGTTGCGGATGCAGAAGCCGGTTTTGGTGGCAACCTAAATGCCTTCGAGCTCATGAAAGGAATGATCGAAGCCGGTGCTGCCGGTGTACACTGGGAAGATCAATTATCTTCCGCTAAAAAATGCGGACACTTGGGTGGAAAAGTTTTGGTTCCGACACAAGAAGCCATCAATAAATTGGTCGCTGCCCGGTTGGCTTCTGATGTGATGGGTGTACCTACCGTTATCATTGCGAGAACAGATGCCGATGCTGCCGATTTATTGACTTCTGACATTGACGAAAGGGATCAACAATTCGTAACAGGAGAGCGTACCAGTGAAGGCTTCTATAGAGTTAAAAATGGCGTTCCGCAAGCGATTGACAGAGGACTTTCTTATGCTCCTTATTGCGATTTATTATGGATGGAAACTTCTCATCCTGATTTAGAAGAAGCACGCCAATTCGCTGAGGCGATTCATGCAAAATATCCTGGAAAAATGTTGGCTTACAATTGTTCTCCTTCCTTTAATTGGGCAGCAAAATTAAGCCGTGAAGAAATGTTGGTCTTCAGAGAAGAGTTAGCAAAAATGGGTTTCAAATTCCAATTCATTACATTGGCCGGCTTTCATGCACTGAATACTTCTATGTTTGAAATTTCGAAGGCATATAAAGAACGTGGTATGGCGGGTTATTCAGAATTGCAACAACGTGAATTTGCACTGGCAAAAGATGGGTTTGCTGCTGTGAAGCACCAATCTTTTGTAGGAACCCAATATTTCGATTTCGTACAAAATACCGTACAACAAGGAAATTCTTCTACTACGGCTATGGCTGGAAGTACGGAAGAAGAACAGTTCGTACATTAAGGGATGACGAATAAATAAAAATCCACTCGGTTAAGGTTTGATTTGTTGGAGTCTTATTCTATTTCAGAATGAGGCTCCATTTTTTTTTGCCATTATGAAGAAGAATCAAAATACTTAGATTATTTTGTGTATCAATATGAAAGAAACACAACCGAACAACCCCTTACATGGAAAAACATTAGAACACATCCTCACTTATTTAGTAGCTGCATATGGATGGGAAGGGCTTTATCAAGAAATTCGTGTAAATTGTTTCAAGAAAGATCCAAGCATAAAATCGAGTTTGAAATTTCTTCGAAAAAACCAATGGGCAAGAACTAAGGTAGAAGATCTTTATTTAGAAACCATTAATTAATTTGACATGAAAAAGGAAAATATTTTATTAGGTTTGCTTTTGTTTTTTCTAGGATGCCTCGGTGTTTTATCTTTATTAACTGCGGATTTTCCGATACCTGAAGATGCTGCAAAAATATTAGAAGAACAATTCACACCTTTTCAAATCAAGTTATTATTATTAATCAACCCTGCTATTCTCCTTTTTATATTTACATTAATTGGAACTTTATTGTATAAATCAGCAAAACTGGAAGTTCCTATTTTAGAAGGAATTATTACGAAAGAAAAGAATTATAACTTCTCTGATATTTTAAAATTCGGCATTATCGGAGGTATTGTTTCAGGCATTCTTCTTTCTTTAATCGGGCTTATTTCCATGTCTTTTCTACCTCAAGAATTTATAGAATTAGGAGAAAACCTAAAACCAAGTTTAGCTGTCCGATTTTTATACGGAGGCATTACCGAAGAAATTCTAATGCGCTTTGGGCTCATGACTTTAATTGTTTGGATAGCTGCCTATATTTTCAAAAACGGCAGTAGGCCTTATTGGATTGGAATTATTTTAGCGGCCATTATTTTTGGATTAGGTCATTTTCCTATTGCTTTTCAAGCCATAGAATCTCCATCTATACCACTACTACTTTATATTCTTATCGGTAATTCTATCGGGGGAATTATTTTCGGCTGGCTCTATTGGAAAAAAGGGTTGGAAAGTGCTATGATTGCCCATATTTTTGCACACATCATTATGGTATTGGGCGAATCTATTTTTGGATAATTTAAACCGATTTAATTTTTAGTTGTTTTACTTTTCAAAAAATAGTGCCATGCTTCGTATTTTATCTTTATTTATTTTTTTAGGCCTTCTTTCTTGTAACAAGAAAACGATTGAACCAGAAAATACGGCTCCGCCTACCAGCCAGCCCGCCAAAGAAGAAATTAGAAAAAACGGTACTCGATCTATTTTAGAATACACAGAAGGAAAAGGGTATGAAAAATATAGCGTGGCTACTTTTGCCGGTGGTTGTTTTTGGTGTACCGAAGCAGCTTTCGAATGTATAAAAGGCGTGGAGGATGTTATTTCTGGCTATTCGGGGGGACATTTAAAAAGGGCAACTTACGAAGAAGTGGGCGGTGGAAATACCGGACACGCCGAAGCCATCCAAATATTTTATAATCCTAGAATAATTGATTTTAAAACTTTATTAGACATATTTTTTGTGGCACATGACCCGACCCAGGTAAACGGTCAAGCACCGGATTGGGGTTCGGAATACCGCTCGGTTATCTTTTACCACTCTCCAGAGCAAAAAGATCAAATACATCATTTTATTCGAGAACAATCGAATAATTTTTCAAAACCGATTGCTACAGAAATTTTAGCTTACAAGGAATTTTGGGTGGCAGAAGAATATCATCAAGATTATTATTGGTTACATCCTGAAAATAGCTATGTACAAAACGTTAGTGTAAAGAAAGTAAAAAAAGTGGAACGTAAATTCCCTGATTTATTAAAAGAAGATTGTGGAAAGTAATTTTTTATCCTTTTATGATTTTTACCAATTTATTGAACATCACTTTCATCATTGTCATAAAAATATTAGAAATGGAATAGGGAACAACGACCATCATGCCTTCTCCTTTCACAAAATCGACTTCTTTTTTTACAAAGAAATTAAACACTGGATTTTTAGCGCTATAAATTCTATCCAATTGCTCTTGGGTATATTTTTGGGCAACACCTATATGCGTTTTAATAATTCCATTTGATTTCACCAAGGTATATTTATTGGCT
>JAHDDR010000247.1 GCA_020629255.1 Saprospiraceae bacterium
CCAACCAAACATATAATTTCTTGCCTTCGCTTCCCTCGATTTCTTGAGGGACATCTACCCCCCAGGTAAGATCCCTCGTCATGGCTCTTGCTTGGAGTCCGGTATCCAACCAAGATTTGCATTGTCCTAAAACATGAGGTTTCCAAGTTCTGGGATCATGATGGGTTTTGCCTTCCAATTTTCCATCCACGATCCAAGGGCGGAGCCATTCTTCGTATTTATCCAAAGGCAGATACCAATGGGTGGTTTCTTTCAAGACCGGAGTTTCTCCACTTAGTTTGGATTTGGGTTGGATCAATTCGGTCGGACTCAAAGTAGAGCCACAATTTTCACATTGATCACCATAGGCTTCCTCATGTGAACATTTGGGGCAGGTACCGGTAATATATCGATCCGCTAAAAACTGTTGGGAGGTCTCATCATAATATTGTTCTGAAGTTTCCTTGATGAATTCTCCCTTATCATGTAAATCCCTAAAAAATTCTTGTGCTGTTTCATGATGCAATTCAGAAGACGTTCTATGATAGATATCAAAAGACACACCTACTTTTTCAAAAGTCTCCTTGAGAATTTGATTATAACGATCCACGATTTCCTGTGGTGTTACACCATCCTGCTTGGCACGGATGGTAATAGCCGCACCATGCTCATCAGAACCACAGATGAAAACCACATCTTCACCCATCGCCCTTAAATACCTTACATATATATCAGCAGGAAGATACGCCCCCGCCAAATGGCCAATATGTAATGGTCCATTCGCATAGGGTAAAGCAGATGTTACAAGGTATCGTTTAGCCATTTCTCTTTCTTTTTTGGATATGTCAACAATGAAATTGGAAAAAGATTCCAAATATGCCGCGAATATACAAACTTACTTCGAAGGAATAAGATATGGCTCTTCATATTAATACATGCCAAAAATTTAGAATCCAATTTTCACAATTGTTAAAATTTGAAATTCATAATCTTAAATATTGAATGAAATTGGTCGTTTTGAATGTTACACGAATACAAAGCTTAAGTACTTCACAAGGAAAGCATGATAAAAAAAATGATTTTATATCCTGTCACAAAAGGATTTTATTTCAGACAAGACCTCCTAATCTTGGTATAGTTCTTTTACTAAGTTAGGTACCTACGCACTTTGTCCGATACCCGAGAGAAGTTCCTGCACCAATGGAGCCGAAATGTAGAATATGATTAGTGAAGTAAAAGACAATTTTATCATGCAAGACAAATTTGGGGTCATCGTTTGTTCAGATTACCTAAAAGAAAATGAAAAAGATATTGCCATCAGGGCATTCGCAGAGTTTTATCATGAAATTACTCCGAAACACCAAAAAAGATCGTTACTGATCTGGAATTGCAGAAAGATGGAAGAAAGGGATGTCATCTTAAAAAAGATGAAAATCATGGATGTTCCAGAAAAAAACATCGTTTTCATGGTGGAGCAAAATAAATCCAGATATATGGATATGGCAAAAGTATGCGTGCATCCGTCCATGAATCATTTTGGAGCAGTGATTCCGGAAGTGCTGTCCTATGGCGTTCCTGTCATCACATTATCCAATTTTACTGCAACAGACTATATCAATCAATCCTGCGGGATTATTCTGGAAGCAGAATCGGATGTAAAAATGATAACAGAATTCACCTATTATCTAGACATGCTTTATTTTGATGATGAAGTTTTGAAAGTGCTTGAACGAGGAGCCTTCGACCAATACGAAAGCAAATTCGGTTGGGGACTGAAAGAATTCAGAAAGAGAAATTATTAGTAAAAACAAATGAAAGACGGCCTAGGATTTTTCCTGGGCTATTTTCTTTCTTTTACATAAATGATACTCCCGAAATTCTGAGTAAATTCAGATATATTTTTGCTAGAGTCCTTGCAATACATTTCTGAAATGACACCATCTAGATATAAGGCATTCTTACAAGATAGTTCATCCAAAAACAAGGAAGCAAAATCGTAGAAATTTACTTTTCCTTTAGAAATGGCAAATACGATATTTCCATCTCGATCAACACCAACTCCACTTCTTAATCTTATATTTTTTGATCCTTCATTAAAACGGGGATGGATTCCCCCCTTCAATACAAGGGTAGGACCCGACTGGATACCCATTGAAACCTCTCCTTTATAAAATTTAAATTCTTCGGCATCCCTAATCATAGGTTTTCCATTTTGAGATAAGAAAAACACACCATTCGGTTTAAGATAAAAATTCCCTTTACCCTCTCGTACATTCAGGTCTTGGATCAATTTCCCTTCTTGGATCAAAAGTCCAGAAGTTTTGAAATCGGGTTCGAAAATACCACCATTGGTAACGAATAAAATCCCTTCTTCCTCCTTCAATAATTCTGGTATCGTTAAGATACTATCCACCTCATAGGATGTTAATTTTAGTTCGTATTTTTCCAAATCAAATTGACCGACCTGATATTCCATACCTTTAAATGTGACTCCCTTACAAGGCTCTTCACTTTCACCTTCTTTTGTCAATACAGAGCAGTTTGATACTGAAAAGATCAAAAAAACAGGGCATAACAGGAGTCTGACTAAAGGATATATCATAATATGTTAAATTTCTAATAAACAAATATTGTATTCCCAATTACTTATAATATTTTTGCTATCCGAAGCATTAAGGGATGAGTTTTCCAACTCTAGTGTATAAGAAAACCATAATAATGAAAATCGTATGGAAGTTACATTGATCCGCAAGGGATTTCTCATTTTCTTTATTTTATTGTCCTTTACCACAGTACAAGCCGAAGAACCGGTTTTTATAACCATTGCCCCTAAAAGTGGGGATGGAATTCTATCCATTCTAAGAAGGTATCATTTAATTGATAGTAAATGTGATGTCCAGAAGTTTTACAAAATCAACGATTTGAATGAAAAATCGAAACTTTATGCCGGAAAAAAATACAAACTCCCCATTTTCGAATTCGAATACAATGGTAAATCCATCCGTTCTACCATCGGCATCAACGATTGGGACAAGGCAATCCGAATCAAAGATTATAACAAATTATTGTATGGACAAGGCGTAAAATCAACAAAATTTACCCAGGGGAAGAAAAAACTTTGGGTTCCCTATAGAGAAATTTATTGCGATGAGGTAATTACCATAAAACCCATCGAACCCGACAAACCCAAAGGAAAAAGAGTATATCCTATTTTTGGTAAAGATCATGAACATACACCTCTTAAATCCAAAAAACTGAAAGGGCATGTATATTATATTGTTGGAGGACATGGAGGCCCAGATCCCGGAGCCATTGGCAAATACGGAAAATACAACCTTTGTGAAGACGAATATGCGTATGATGTTTCTCTTAGACTATGTAGAAAACTAATAGAGCATGGGGCTGTAGCCTATATGATCACTAGGGACGAGAACGATGGCATCCGTTCAGGAAGTATTCTCCCCTGCGACAAGGACGAATCTACTTGGAAGAACCAACAGATGTTCCAAAGACAAAAACCTCGTTTATTACAACGCTCCAATGCCATTAATAAATTATATGAAAGTCAAAAATTAGCTGGTGCAAAAAAACAGATGATGATCGCCATCCATATCGACTCCAGAAGTGTGGGAGAAAGAGCCGATGTTTTCTTTTATTATCATATGGATAGCCCAAAAGGTAAAAAAGCCGCACTAAACCTTCAAGCAAAAATGAAGGAAAAATATACTATATATAGAAAAAGCAAAAAATATACAGGAACCGTTTCTGCCCGTGACTTACACATGC
>JAHDDR010000061.1 GCA_020629255.1 Saprospiraceae bacterium
TTGAGAATCGATGCGAAATTCTAATTATCATTTTTTATGGTGGTGATTTAAGAATACCTTTTGGAATTATTTCCAAAAGGTATTCTTTCTTTCTTATGGGCAAAGTTCCATACAATGTCTATTGATAAAACCCTAAAGTTACTACCTTTGGTTTCCTAATAAAATTTAGAATCTTTCATTCTTGGAAAAACTGAAACTCATATCCCGATACATTTCTTATTATCTAAAGGCAAAAACCATTCATAAAGCCCATTCTCCTTTCCTGTTCGATTTTTGTGAAAACATTTTGGATGATGAACGGCATTATTATGCTTTCGAATTATTGGAAGGCATGCGGAAAAAGTTATGGAAGAATCATCAAAAAATACAAGTAACCGACTTCGGAGCCGGTTCGCATGTATCCAAGAGCAATGAAAGAGCTATCAGCAGTATTGCCAAGTCTGCTGTTTCTCCCAGCCATCAAAGTAAAATGTTGTTTCGATTGGTGAAACATTACCAACCTACTACACTCTTAGAATTCGGAACCTCTTTGGGTTTAACAGCCCTGTATCAAGCATTACCCAACAAAGAAGCCAAGTTCATCACTCTAGAAGGATGCCCCAATATTTCGAAACATGCCCAATTCAATTTTGATTTTGCAAAAGCAAAAAACATACAACTCATCACCGGTTCCTTCGAAACGACCTTAAAAAAAGCATTATCAGAATTCGAACAATTCGATTATATCTTTTTTGATGGCAACCACAGAAAAGAACCAACTTTAGAATATTTCCATACCTGCTTGGAAAAAGCCCACGAAAATTCCATTTTCATTTTTGATGACATCCATTGGTCGGAAGGAATGGAAGCCGCTTGGGAAGAAATCCAAAAACACCCTTCTATTACGCTCAGTCTGGATTTGTTTTTTATGGGCATTGTTTTCTTCCGGAAGGAGAACCGACAAAAGGAACACCACATCCTCATCCCTACCCGATTCAAACCTTGGTCTAAGTATTTTTGATTTTGATACTTAACTTTTTTGGGGTCCACATTTTAATCGAGCACTTACACAACTCGTTTTATCAATCACATTTAAACCACAAGTTCAAGACTAAAAATCCCCTCCCAAAATAATTTGAGAGGGGATTGTATTTAAAACCCTAGAATAGTTTTAAGAATTAATGCTTTACAATTCTCCAAACATCCCGCTGGTCATTTGTTTCAAGCATAATGAAATAAATACCCGAAGCAAAAGATGAGAAGTCTATCTCTGTTTGGTTTTCACCTTCAATAGCTTGGAAAAGCTGAGAAGAATGGGTACGTCCAACTACATCAATAACACTAATTGTTACTTCAGCATCTCTAGCACCAATAAATTGAACAGTCGTATTTCCCCGAGTTGGAGAAGGAAAGACATTCTCTATAGCAATACTTGTCGTTTTGCGAACAATTTTGATTACATCCGAATAACTAAATGTACCATCAAAATCTACTTGCTTTAATCGATAATAAGTCACTAAATGTGGTCTCTCATCTGTAAAGTCATATTCGATTTCTATGGAGCTATTTCCATTACCTTCAACCGTACCAATGTTTCTGAAATTGAGTCCATCCTTAGAACTTTCAATTTCAAAATGGCTATTATTAATTTCTGTAGCCGTAGTCCATTTTAAATCATTAACGGCTCCATTTGCATAGCCAGTGAAATCCAATAATTCTACGGGCAAAGCACAATTGATCGGAACAATTATAGTTTGCTCATTACAAGCTGCGGGGGCACCCGGATTTGTTACGGTAAAGGTAATGGTACCCGATGCTGCCCCTTCCGATTCAGGAAGCGTAAAGGACGAACCAGAACCAGTACCCGATTGTGTACTACCTCCATCTACTGTATAGTTATAAGAATAGCTATAAGTAAAGTCTGTTGCATTCTGTTCTAAAATACTAGCGGTCAGTCCACTACTACAATCACTGTCATCTACCAATGGTTCTACACCTTCAAAAACATTTACAGTAGCGGTTACTTCTTTATAGCAATCCCTATTATCACGTATCCTAACAGTATAATCATAAGACCCTACGGCGCTAGGAGTAACCATAGCTGTTGCTGCTCCAGAGAAATTCCCAGTCATCGTTAAATCATTCATTGCTGTTAAACCATTACCAGCCACATTACCAACATTATAGAAAGAATAATCAATTGTATTGTAGGTAGGCTGGAAAGTACTTGGTGCTCCAATCATAGAATTTGGAAGCGTCAATGACCAATTATACAAAGTACCATCATCTCTAGCCCAAAGATCCGTAAAACGAATCGTCCAATCCCCATTAATTGGACAACCAATCAAGGATGAGAAATCTCCTGGTTCAGGATCGAAGGTACCCGAAGCTACCGCACCTGGACTACCATTGGTGGCTACTGCCAATGTTTGGGTTCCACTTTCTGCAAAAATATAATCTGCTCCTGGTCCAGGAGGATTAGAAGCGGTTGTTGCTCCTCCCATATCGTAATTGTTACCATCAGAACTCGCTTGGTCAAATAGAAGCATCGTTGTACCATCCGGACAAATCAGCTCAATGTCCAAATCAGCCAAATAACTATGTTCAAAATTAATTAAAACTGCTAAATCTGCTGTACTAGTTATAGTAGCTCCTGGAGGGAAATCCGTAACATTAATTGTAGATTCAAAAGGAACTCCACCCACATCAGGAATAATTAAATTTGCTACTTTCACTGTTTCTATTGTTGGTATAGGAGCTGGAGCCGGAGGTGTAATAGAAGGTGTTAAAGTATAAGAATCACCTAAACAAATATCACCACCAGGCATTGCCAATGTTGGATCCGGATAAACATAAACAATTTCTTCTTTTGTATAGACACAAGGTCCAGGGGTAGAAGTAACCGTTAATTCTACAAGATATGCACCTGGAGCGGCATAAGTATTATTGGCGGTTATCCCAGTTCCTGTATTTCCGTCACCAAAATCCCAATCATATGAAGTAATGGTACCTCCAGTCTCTACTGTAGTTCCACTAGCATCAAAAGCAAGAATGTTATCCGGCATATTTATCACACAACCGAAATCATCCACAAACGAAGGTTCATTTCTAGGATAAACGGTAACAGTTTTTGTTTCTGTTCCACCACAGCCATTACCATCTTCCCATAAATATTGGATATCGTGAGTACCTGGTCCAGCTGCTTCAGGATCGAAGAATCCTGTACCGTTATCAAATTGGGTAACACCGGGTCCAGAGAATACGGCTGTACCTTGAGGCTCTGGTATATCAATAGTTACAGTTCCAGTACATGAATTAATCGCATGACCTTCCACAAAATCATCAGTTGCCAAATCATAAACCAAGAAATCAAACCCTGTACCTCCTACATCTCCAGTCCACTCACATTGAGTATCCCATTGTATAGTAATTTGATAATCCGCTCCGTCCGTTCTCATATATTCAATCCAAGTCCACCATGTACCTGGACCATCTACATCATCCCAACTGCCTGATTCGGCCTGAGCACCAGATGTAACGTCATTTAAGAACCAAGAAACATTGTTTACTCCATCTTGTCTGAAGATAAAATAATATCCAGGTGTAACTGACTCCGGAGACCAATTTACAAAAAATGAATTGACATCACCTCCCGAAGGAAATGCTCCACTTACAAATGTAGAATTGTCCAAACCAATCGCTTGAAGTAAGGAACTCGGATCATTTTGGCAGTAAGTATTTCCTTCTATATTATTATACTCAGGTGGACAAGTCACCGGAGGACATAAAGCAACTGTACTTGCAAAATCAACAGAACATCCATTAGCATCCGTTGCAGTAAAAGACCATGAGCTACCCGCAGGAATTCCTGTAATGGTAAAGGCATTACCATGAGAAGGTGTTCCTACAACTGTCGCACCACCAGGAGAGATCGCAGAAATGGTATAGTCTGTTCCATTAAATTGGGAATCACCACCAGATATCGTTACACTCAAATCAGGACAACTTTCAGCAAATGTAGCCGTAATTTCTTCTAGGAATTGTACAGCAATTGGAGTGCCTTCATCAAAACAGCCATCGCCATCTTGGTCGTGATTGATGATTCCATTTGGATTACCTGCATTATCACTATCATCTGCAGTAATAGGTACTAACCAAAGTGTATTATCCGCATCTAAGAAACTGCCTAAACCACTTGCAGAACCAGCCGTATTCACGGGTAATGTACCTGCACCACCACCTGAAGCTGCAGAAACAAAATCTTCACCAGACCAGTAAGAACCCGAAAAACAAGGATCTGTGCCAGGATCACCTGTAGTTGGTGCACAGCTATAAATGGCATAGAATAATTCTGATACTTCGCCTGGAAATGGAGCAGGTAATACATAATCATCATTGGATTCTAGACTTACTTCATCTCCAATACATAATACGTATGGATCAACAGTTGTACCTGTTCCCATTCCTGTAGAAGAACTTGCAACAGTACCTGCTTCAGCTCCACAAGCATAGAAAGGACGAATACATGGGTTACTTGCATCCATACAAGTCCCTGAATATGTCCAGTCGATACAATATCTATAAGTTGTATTAGCCATTACTGGGAAATATGGGAAGCCAGAATTGGGATCTATACCTGTAGAAGCAATAGAACCTCCACAAGCGGCATCAAATAGAGTTTCCCCGGCAAATGAAGTGGAACAAGAACCAGCTGTTGGCTCTGTCCATCGTGTAGAAGCATCGAAAGCTAGCACCGGCGTATTCAAAGTTGCAGGAGTAGTAAATTCCGTGCAATAGGTTTGAGTAGAAGGCGTAGTAGAAACATCCCTTACTTCGGAAGGTGTACAACCTGAAGAAGTAGAATTTTGTGAATCATCATAATCATCATAGATACCATCACTGTTACAAGTGGAAGCACCACAATTGTCACAGGGAGGCGGGCAATTAAAGGTAGCTGAAGAGCCTGTAAAAGCCAAATCTATAGTAATGGCAGCATCGGCATCACCCGCATTATAGTTATCTACAAAAAGCAGATAAATATCACCACTTGTCACAGTCAATTCAGCAATAGTACCATCTCCAGAAGCAGACTCTGAAGTTTCTGTTGTTGAATCATCCATAGTTACACCGCAACATGCTGCAAAAGAACAACGAATTGGATCGTTGCCTCCTGAAATAGCCGTACAACCCGCTCCAAATGTAGCAAAAGGACCATAGAGAGATACGTCAACATCAGCTGCGGTAGTTCCATCTGATTGAACTCCTTGAACATCCATCCACAGATCGCCCGTGGCATCGATTTCAAACCAATACCAGTTCGAGCCATTCTCCCCTGCCAAACATCCGTCATTTAAAAAGTTTAGCTCTGAAGTACCTATTTCGGCTGCAACATTTGGAGTTGGCGTTGAACCAGGGCATAATTGCAAGGCATCAGCACAGTCTGCTGACTGCCCATAAAGCCCTACAAAAGGCATCATAAACAAACAAAAGAAAGTAAGTATATGAAAGTAAGTATTTTTAATTTTCATAATTTTAAAGTTTAGGTTTAAATTATCGAGATTGCATATTTGAAGGTTTCCTTGTCTTCAATTCAGAAGGGGTAAGGATTTCTCCATTTTTAGGCTTGATAGCATTCTCTCTCCGCTCAATTAACTCCAAATAATAAACAATTTCGGATTGGACTAAATTCATCATATCTTCCATCTTGGAAATATATAGTCCGAGTAAGGTTAAATCACTTTCAGAAACCGTGTTTTCAGAAACACTTGACTTTTGAGAAGTTCTTAATTGGCTAGTAGAAGAAGTTGGTTCCACTTTTAGATAATCTACTGTATTTACTTTTTTTCCAATGAGCTGATTCGTTTTGGGTTCAGCATCTAATACAAAAGCTTTTTTCTGTTGTAGATTTTCTTCAGATTTTACTTTTAACTCTTCTAGATTCTCTTTCTTTAACTCTTGGGCCAAAATGTTATTTCCAAAGGAAAAAACCAAGAGTAAAGAGACTATCATAAAGAATAGTTTCATAACAAAAATTTTAGGTTAAACAATTGAATAATAAAATTATGTTTATCGTACGGCCATGTTTCCCTTTTACATTTTAAAGGAAAGCAAAGCAAAACATCCAAAATTTATAGAGACAAAACTTTATAATAAACTAACTAAATAAACAAAATCTTGAAATTGAAGGCATTTCAAAAAGTGGGGAGGGTATAAAATGTTTAACAATTTGGTATAGTTCTTGTGCCAATCTAATCAAGTCTTGTTTCCTCATTATTGCCAAACTCTTAAAATAATATCACCTATATCAAGAGTATTGGAACAAATATGTTTTGTCCTCATCACTAATTTAGAATGATTATCTCCATTCACCAAATTTTATTATTAATAATTTGTCACAATGAAAGATATTTTCTTTTCCAATACATATATATTACACATATAAATATTTTAATAAAATCATTTAAACACTGATAATCAAATGCTTAACTTTAACTCAATAAATCACATTAAAAAAGACTCCATATTATTCTACTTTTTACAATGTCATTTTTTTTAAAAAATCATCCTTATCTTTACAAAAATTGAGCTTTTTGTCTCTATCCCAAAACCATTTGTCGAATTAATATTTATTATGATATTGAAATACCTTATATTGGTGTTTAAATTTAGATGGATATTGTAAAATTTCATCTGAATCTATTCTTTGTAACATACTTTTAAAATCAAAAAATGGGATTATTCGATTTTATCAAAGGAGAATTGATTGAAGTTATCGATTGGGTCGAGTCTGATAATGATACTGTTCTCTGGAAGTTTCCGGATCAAGACAACAACATTAAAAATGGAGCCCAACTTACAGTAAGGGAATCTCAAATGGCTTTGTTTCTAGATGAGGGGCAATTTGCAGATATATACGATCCAGGCCGGCATACATTAATTACAGATAATATGCCTATCCTCACCACTTTGAGGAGTTGGAAACATGGTTTCGACTCGCCATTCAAGGTAGATGTATATTATATCAGTACCAAAACGTTTACCAACCTGAAATGGGGAACGGTGAATCCTATCATCATGAGAGATCCTCAATTCAAGCAGGTTCGGGTGAAAGCTTTTGGAACTTATTTCATCAAGATTGCGGATTCGAAAAAGTTCTTTACTGAATTTGCCGGTACCAAACCTATTCTAAAAATATATGAAATAGAGGAACGCCTAAGGGATATTGTTTCTCCTAAATTTGCCGAAGCTTTGGCAGAAGCCGGTGTTTCGGTTTTAGATATGGTTTCCAATTATACCGAATTGGGTGACAAAGTCGCTCCTATTCTTCAAACAGAATTGGATCCTTTTGGTATCGAATTGGTGAAATTCCAAGTATCCAGTACTTCCCTTCCTAAAGAAGTGGAAGAATTCTACGATAAGATGACCAACATCAATATGGTTGATGATATGGCAAAATTCCAACAGTTCCAACAAGCGAATGCTTTGGAGGAAGCGGCAAAGAACCCGAATGGTGGAGCCGGAGAGGGCATTGGTGCAGGTCTCGGTTTTGGGATGGCACAGATGTTCTTGAATCAAAACCAAAACGCTCCTCAAAATCAGAATCCGCCAAAAGCGGAAACCAAAGAAGATATCATGAAATTGCTCAAAGAGTTGGGCGGTCTAAAAGAATCAGGTATCTTGACCCAAGAGGAATTCGATGCGAAGAAAAAAGAATTACTCGCTCGTTTATAAAAAATACCATCATCCCGTTTCTTCAATCTGAAGATGCGGGATGATTCACATCCTATCATCTTACTATATGACAAAAGTTTGGGTATATCAAAGTTCTAGACGCTTCCAATCGGATGAAGTGCAAGAATTGAATAAGAAACTCAGTGATTTTACACAATCTTGGGCCAGCCATAATCATGCGTTGTCTGCTCGAGGCAAAATCCACCATCATCAATTTCTTGTTTTAGAGGTGGATGAATCGAAAGCCTCTGCTAGTGGTTGCAGTATCGATGCTTCGGTAAAATTCATCCAAGATTTGGGTTTTGAATATGGGACTGATTTTTTTGATCGCCTCAATTTTGCTTATTTGGATAGGGAGGACGTCAAGACCGCCCATAAAGATGATTGGCCTACCTTATATAAGAGTGGTCAAATTAACGACTCGACCATTGTTTTCAATAATTTGGTGAAAACAAAGGAAGAAATGGAAAAGAAATGGAAAATACCCTTGGGCGAAAGTTGGCATAAGAATTTTGTCCATTCCTGATCTAATAAATTTAATCCCTACATATTTATGATAGATAAGTTCAAACAATGGTTAGGAATTGAAGGAGTAAAACTTCAACTCCTTGTTCCAGAAGAAATTCCGAAGAATGTCGGATTCGTGGATGGTAGAATCGTATTCCGTTCAAAGAATACCCAAACGGTTACAGAACTTACTATAAAAATCATTGAAATCTATTCTCGAGGTCGGGGTAACGATCAAAAAGTAGATGAATATGAAATCGGGCGTATCGCTTACCTCGAACCGATAGAAATCTCTCCTTATGAAGAGACCCATCTGGATTTTGCCCTTCCTTATCAATTACAATCTTCTGATATGGATAGTTTTGGCGATCAAAACATGATTGCCAAAGGAATTTCTCTTGCTGCCAAAGCTTTGTACAAAGTAGAATCCAAATATAGAATTGTTGCAAGTGCTACAGTAAAAGGCACCGCTTTGCATCCTTTTGATAAGGTCTATATCCGTTTATCTTAGGCAAGCCTTACTTTTTCTTACCCAAAGTTGGTTAATTCACAATTAAAATCCTACTTTTGCCGCCGGTTTTAAAACCGTCCTATCAAACCAATCATACTTACAAACTTTGGTACCCAGTTTCTTAAAGTCTAGTTAATGCCATGACTTTTTCGGTAACTGGGAATCACAAACGGCGTCTTAATGTCGTTACCCAATTGAAATTTATAATAATAACTTATTTCATATTCTAGAATTAAATTTTAAATCCATTATGAAACGTATCTCGTTATTTGGGAATCTTTTCATCGCTTTGATGGCGATTTTCATTTATTCATCCTGTGACACCACCGATAATACATCTGCTCCAGTTTTGGAACTGAAAGATGATGGTACAGGAACTTATCTAACAACCGATGCTGATGTAGCTGCTGGTTCTTGGGTTAATATCAATCTTGTAGGAACAGCTATTGAAAACCCATTGACTTCTGTAAAATTTTATGAGGATGGGAACACCATCACCGATTATGCCAATCGTTTGACTTATGATGGTCAAGCAGCTTGGGCCAACCCTGCTTCTTTAAATGGAGCTACAGATTTTGATTGGGTAGTTGGTATCCAAGCTCACTCTGATTTGTCTGAGAAAACATACATGATCGAATTGACGGATGAAGCCGGAGGTGTTGATCAAGTATCTTTCCGATTGAATACAGACCAAGGAGTTACTTATCCTGGTCCTCTTTCTATCGATTATGTATCGGGTACAGGTTGTTTCGTTGCTGATGCAACGTTAGACACCGGTACTCCAATTTGCTTCACCTTAGAAGGTGTTAGAGGTTCTGATGCAGCTCTTTACACTTTGACTGTTCTTCAAGATGGTGTGGCTATCGATAACATGGATCGTTTGACTTACAATGGTTTAGCCTTCGGTTCTAACCCAACACTACTTCCTGTTGATTCTGAAAACGGATTCATTGACACGATTGGTGTTGTTGTTCATTTCACTGAAGGTGTAACAAGAGCTTATACTTTCCAATTAGAGGATGCTGCTGGAAATATTGTTGAAACTTCTGCTATCAATATTACTACAAATACGAATGGCACAGCCATTTCAAATACTTTGACGGCCAAATTGCTTTACAACCAAGCTGGTCCTGCAGGTAAAGGAGCTTTGGATTTGGACTTTGGTTATGGAACGGGTGTAACTAGTTCTAGTACTGATGCGGATCCTATTGATGCTGAAATCAGAGATATGGGTAACGACAATAACGGAAACTGGTTGAGACAAGTAGCTCCGATGAATGATGCTACGATGAGAAGAGTTCCTCCTAGTTCAGAATTGCCTATTACTTTTGACAATGTTGTATTCAAGGAAGAAATCCAAGAAGCTTATGATCATGTAAGTGCTACTGAAGTTACTTTAGGAGCTCCTGCGGGTGTTGTAGTTGGTGATCAATTCGTTCTACAAAGAGGTGGTGTTTACTACTTGATAGAGTGTACAAATATCAATGACGTTGCAGGTAATGCTGATGATTACTACGAATTGAAAATTAAGTATTAATCTTTTTCGGATTAATTTTTAAATAAAGTTCAAGAAGGGAGCATGAATATTTCATGTTCCCTTTTTTTATTTCCATGAAAAACAACAAAAAAATTGTTACAACTCTAAAATTTATTTTTTAAAAAATTTTAATTTTGTATGACAACAAAATAGAACCTACAACGGTTCTAACAAAAAACAACAAAATCATAAAAAACTGATCTACAATACTTTAATAGCAAAAAATTCATCTTCAAAATTGTGACATCCTTTAAAAACACATTATAAATTTCCACTATAAATAAAGGCTATTTTTTTTGTTATTTTCAGATAAAAAGCCGTCACAAAATTTGGTAAAACGTTTTGCATCTCTTACTTTCGATTTATCAAAAATTCGTTTTAGAAAAATTAATTAAAAAAATTGGTAGATGTTATCTTCTAAAATCAAACATAAAATTACAAGGAAAAATCTACCTTCCTTGCCCTATATCAAGCAATTGATACTAGGCATACTTTATTTGGATAAAAATCCGGCTTTCGATAGTGAAGCTGCTTGCTGGTTGGATGCAAATAATGGCGTACAAATTTATGCTTATATCCATCCAGAAGAAGAAACGTGGCAACATCAATTTTTTAATTTAATTCGCTCTAAAGAATTTGCTCCTTTTATTTCTGCCATAGAAATAAAAGGACCGGATTTGGGGACAAATGGAACAAGACTTTATGATCTTTCGGAATTACTGAAAGATACAGACACTCAATTCACTCACTTATTCGACTTTGAGATTGAACAAACATCACCTTCTCATGAAAATATCACGATGGTAACTTGTGATGATTTTTATGAGGACAATGGGGCAGGAGGTAAAATACTTGACAAAATGCCCAACCTTATTTCACTCACTCTACCTTCTGCCCCATCTCCTACCTTTTTCGAAAGGGATTTCCACCCGCTTGAACATTTATCTTTACAAGCAGGGTATGATCATCAAGGATTCATCAGCCGGTTGGCTCATTCTGATTGTTTTCCCAACCTAAAAACATTGGAATGGACGGATGGTCCCGGGATGCCATTAATCACTACCTGTACTCCAAAATCCCATTTGGATATGTTATCCCAAAAGAAAAACATACAGATAGAATATCAAACCCTGCATGAAAGCAGGGATCTAGGGAAACTATTCTAGTTTTTCTTCGCTACGAATTTCTCTATGATTAAAGCCAATTATAGGTATGATGTTCATTAGCCTTCCGTTTCTTTTATTCCTATAATTTTGAATGCGGACTAAACCTAGCTGTTTTAGTACTCTATTAGTTTTCATTCATGTTTTTGAAGGATTCTTATTCCCAAGTACATGGAATGGTAGTGTTTGGTTTATTATATAATCAAAATATATTTTAATGAAGAAAAGAGCAAGTGTAAAAGAAATTATGACCCAAAACCTTAAAACTATCAGCCTTCATAATGGAACGATCCAAATGGCTAAAGACATCATGGAGGATAACAATATTAGGCATTTGCCTGTAATAAGTGGAAATGAAATGGTAGGCATAATCAGTCTAAGTGACATTTTGAGCGTTAGCTATGGAGCCAACTTCGGGCAAGAAGGAATTGTGGATAAATCTTTATTCCAATCTCTACCTTTAGAACAAGTCATGGTGCATAATCCTACTTCTGTCACTTCTGCAACCACAATAAAAGAAGCTGCTGAGATTCTCGCCTCTAGTGAATTCCATGCATTACCTGTTGTTGAAGAATCGAAGATCGAAGGAATCGTGACTAGCACCGATCTTATAAAATATCTTATACAGCAATATTGAGTCGGGATAAATGAAGCAAAAGACTTTTGGAATTTCAGTCTAGCCCAATTTATTATACCATAGCCAGGATGAAATTCCAGAAGTTACATTCATTTATTGGGTAGTAGTTGTTTTACTAATCCACGTTTTGAATATGGATTAGTATTATTTCCCTATTTTTGAAAAAGGCTCATGAAAAGCGTAAAGCTTTATTTATATTTGAATTCTTTTTCTAGGAGAAATTATATTTTGCATTGAAAGTCATTATTACATTTTTAAAGGATGAGGATTATAGGAAATTACTGATTTCAAGTTTTGTAATGCTTGCCATAGGATCGGCTTTCTATCATTATGTTGAGGAATGGTCTTGGATAGATTCCATCTATTTTTCATTTATTTCCCTTACCACCGTCGGGTTTGGGGATATTACACCTAGTACCGATATTGGTAAAATATTTACTATTTTCTATCTTACTATAGGCATTGGTTTAATATTGACATTTATCGACATCTTATTCAAACATTATTCAGAGCACCAGAAGCCCAAATCAACAGAAAAGAAAGCACAAATCAGTAAAAAAGAAGAATAGAAGACAATCTTTCCCCAAATTCTAATTATTTAGACACTGGGGAAGGATCATCATATTTCTTCTATCGAACCAAAGTAACATCACCTTTATAGGTCTTCACTTTTCCATCCACAAATTCCACTTCTACGATATAGACAAAGACTCCTGGGTTCATAAATTCTCCTCTGAATCGACCATTCCAGCCTTGTTCCGGATCATTGGGCTGGAAATTTTGGTTGATGAACATTTGTTCTCCCCATCTATCATAAATAATGAATTTCTTGATCTGAATCACACTATTTTGGTCAGAATAAATACTGATATAATCATTATATCCATCATTATTTGGAGAGAAAACATTAGGAATATAGATATCCCTATCCTTATCTACTCGCACCAATAAATCTTCTTCTGCTATACAACCATTCACAGTATCTGTTGCCACAACATGGTATAAAACAGTCTCGGTTGTAAACGCAATCGGTTCGGGACAATCACTACAAGATAGCGTTTCTGATGGAGTCCATTCATAGGCAATATTTCCTTGGTTCGCCAAAGCGGTCAATCCTATTTCTTCACCCAATTCGATTAGAGAATCAAGTGGGAAAGCAGTCAAAATCAATTCAGGCGGTTGGATGACCTCTATAGAAGCAGAATCAATACAACCATTAAAATCCTGAATATAAACCACATGTGTTCCGCCGGACACCTCCGTAAAACTCGTATCAATAGAGAAATTTGTAGGGGCATCTAAGGCGAAAGAATAAGGAGGAATCCCTCCTTCGGCATTTTCAACCGTAATACTTCCATTGGATTCTCCAAAACAACGCACTTCTGTCGAACTTAGCTCCAAAGCCAAAGGTTCGGGCTCAAATACTTCTGTCTGAGTCGTTGCAGTACAGCCATTTGCATCCGTTAGGGTAACCTGATGGGTACCGATGCACAATCCAGTAGCCGTTTGTGATTGTTGTCCATCTTCCCATTGATAGGAAAAGGGTTCGGCACCGACTAACGGAATCAGAGTTGTTTCGCCATCGCATAAACCGAAACAAGAAGCATCCAAAGCAAAAATAGTATCGATTTGGAGAACATTCACAGTATCTACATTTACTGTGGTAGATGTCGAGCATCCATTCGCATCGGTAACAATTACAGTATTGATTCCCATGCACAAATCCGTAGGATTGGAAGAGCTATTTCCATTATCCCAACCATAAACATAAGGCATAGTTCCTCCTGATGCTTGAACGAGTGCAGAACCATCGCATGCCAAGCAATTGGCAGGAATAGGAGTACCCAACACACCCAAAGCTAGCGGAGCCGGAGAATTGATCAAGAATACATCCGTCTTATCGCAACCATTAGCATCCGTAACCGTAACTGTATAGGTTCCATTTGGAAGACCTGCAACTGTTTCATCTTGTCCGGCTGCGGCACCGCTCCAATTATAAGTATAGGCTCCCGTACCACCTGATACGGAAAGGGTGATGGCTCCGTCTGAGGTATCATGGCAACTCGTACTATCTATAGAAAGGGTTGTGATGATTATTTCCGATGCCTCCGGAACAGTATAATTATCCGTAAAAGTACATCCATCATTATCTGTAATCGTAACGGTATACATTCCCGCAGATAATCCGGTATTCGGATTGCCTGATCCCAAACTCCAATTATAAGAATAAGGAGCAACTCCAACGGGAGTTAATTCAATTTCTCCATCAGAGCCACCAAAACAACTCACACTTGTAATATTGGATGTAGAAGTAACTGCTGGTGGTTCTGAAATTTGGACATCCATCGTTGATGTACATAAATTATCATCTGTAACGGTCACTGTATAAGTACCCGTTGGCAATCCTGTTGCCGTCATGGTATATTGTGTTGGATCGGAACTCCATTCATAATTATAGTCTAATGCGACTGTGCCGCCTGTTGGATTGGCTGTAGCCAACCCGTCCGATCCTCCATTACATGTAACATCTTGGTTCACGGTTATAGTTGTAGCTAAAATGTCCGGTTCTGTTACTTCCATTTGTCCAGTGACCTCACATCCATTATCATCCCTAACGGTAACCGTATATATTCCTGCTGACAATCCCGTTGCAATGTTGGTATTTTGTTGTGGTGTAGTACTCCATTCGTAAGAATAAGTACTTGCTATTGTCCCTCCCGATGCAATAGCTTCTAAAGAACCATCCGCTTCTCCATTACAACTTACATTTTGTAGGGTAATAACATCCATTTCAAGAATAATGGGTTCTGAAATGCTAACCGTTGTTGTCATTTCGCACAAATTATCATCCGTAACCGTAACGGTATATGTACCTTGCGTTAGACCCGTTGCTATAGCATTTGTTTGTACAGGTGTTGTACTCCATTCATAGGTGTAATCCGTAGCCACTGTACCGCCCGTTGCCATTACTCCTGCCGAACCATCTGAACCACCAAAACAAGATACATTTTGCAAAACGGATGTAGAAGAAATTATTTCTGTCGGTTCAGAAATGGTGACCGCTGCCGTCATTTCGCATAGATTATCATCCGTAATAGTCACTGTATATGTACCTTGAGTTAGATTGATGGCTATCGCATCTGTTTGTATGGGTATCGTACTCCATTCGTAGGCATAATCGCCTGCCACTGTTCCGCCCGTTGTCATCACTTCTGCAGAACCATCCGAACCACCAAAACAAGATACATTTTGTAGAACGGAGGTGACCGGAGCTATCTCTGTCGGTTCAGAAATAGTGACCGTTGTTGTTATTTCACAGGAATTATCATCCGTAACCGTAACGGTATATGTACCCTGAGTTAGATTGATGGCTATTGCATCTGTTTGCATGGGAGTCGTACTCCATTCGTAGGTATAATCGCCTGCCACTGTTCCGCCCGTTGTCGTCACCTCTGCAGAACCATCCGAACCACCAAAACAAGATACATTTTGTAGAACGGAGGTGACCGGAGCTATCTCTGTCGGTTCAGAAATCGTTACTGTTGCCGTCATTTCACAAGAATTACCATCTGTAACCGTAACGGTATATGTACCCTGAGTTAGATTGATGGCAATCGCATCCGTTTGCATAGGGGTCGTACTCCATTCGTAGGTGTAATCGCCTGCCACTGTACCACCCGTTGCTGCCACTTCGGCTGAACCATCTGAACCACCAAAACAAGACACTTCTTGTAGAATAGCCGTTGTTGGTATAATTTCCGTAGGTTCAGAAATGGTGACTGTTGCTGTTACCTCACAAGAATTATCATCCGTAACCGTAACGGTGTATGTACCTTGAGTTAGATTGATGGCAATCGCATCCGTTTGCATGGGAGTCGTACTCCACTCGTAGGTGTAATCGCCGGCAACTGTTCCACCCATTGCCGTAACTTCTGCAGAACCATCCGAACCGCCAAAACAAGAAACTTCTTGTAAGACTGAGGTAGTCGGGATAATCTCTGTCGGTTCAGAAATGGTGACGGTTGCCGTCATTTCACAAGAATTATCATCCGTAACAGTCACTGTATATGTACCTTGAGTTAGATTGACGGCTATTGCATCCGTTTGAATGGGGGTCGTACTCCATTCGTAGGTATAATCGCTTGCTACTGTTCCTCCTGTGGCGGTTACTTCTGCCGAACCATCAGAGCCGCCAAAACAAGACACTTCTTGTAAAACTGAGGCAATCGGGATAATCTCTGTCGGTTCCGAAATGGTGACCGTTGCTGTCATTTCACAGGAATTATCATCCGTAACCGTAACAGTATATGTACCTTGAGTTAGATTAATAGCAATCGCATCCATTTGCATGGGAATGGTACTCCATTCGTAGGTATAATCGCCTGCCACTGTTCCTCCTGTAGCGGTTACTTCTGCCGAACCATCCGAACCACCGAAGCAAGACACTTCTTGTAGAACGGTGGTGACCGGAGCTATCTCTGTCGGTTCAGAAATCGTAACGGTCGCTGTTATTTCACAAGAATTATCATCCGTAACCGTTACTGTGTATGTACCCTGAGTTAGATTAACGGCAATCGCATCCGTTTGCATGGGGGTCGTACTCCATTCGTAGGTGTAATCGCTGGCTACTGTTCCTCCTGTAGCGGTTACTTCTGCCGAACCATCAGAGCCGCCAAAACAAGACACTTCTTCTAGAACGGATGTAATGGGTTCTATTATCGTAGGTTCTATGAGTTCTATTGATATCGTGTCGCTACACAAATTATCATCCACAACGGTAACTGTATATATTCCGGCGGATAGCCCCGTTGCAATGGCAGTAGTTTGAGGAGGAAGGGTACTCCATTCGAAATCATAATCGCCTGCTTCAACCCCTCCTGTTGCTGTAGCTTCTAAAGAGCCATTTGCGCCACCGTTACAAGAAATTTCTTGCAGAATCGTAATGACAGGAACTATAGCCGGAGGTTCTGAAATCGTGAGGCTGGCTGTTGACGTACACATATTGTCATCTGTAACGGTAACTGTATATGTTCCGGCTTCTAACCCTATTGCAACTTGGGTATTTTGTACTGGGCTTGTATTCCATTCGTAGGAATAATCTGCCAGCACTACCCCACCCGTTGCTGATGCTGTTATAGAAGTGGTATCGCCATTACATAAGAGAATGGAATCCAACATAACGTCTGCTACAAGTACAGGAGGTTCGGGTACAAAGATGGAATCATATTCTTCACAACCATTGTAACCTGTAACGGTTAAATAATGCCAACCTGGGCTCACGTTTGTGTATATGGAATCCGAAGAAACATTATCCCAATTAAATGTAAAGGGATAAGCCTCTTCTAGAACAACAGCTGTTACATTTGCCAAATCACCATTACATAAAATAGAATCAATAATTATCATGGTATCTATTTCAGGTAATGGTTCTACTTCAATCATAATTTGTCCTTGAACATTCCCTCCTACTTCTCCATCAATACCATTAATAATACCACCATCAATCTGGATGATGTAATCTGTGAAAGGATTTAAATTTTCAAAGACAAAAGAAAATTCATCATTATTGGTATTGTGTTCACAACCGCTGAATACTTCGCAATAAATCAGATCGTCTTCGACATTATCGCAGGGGGTCGCATCGGCAAAAACGGTAAAGGTGAAACCATCCAACGGTGTTTCTATTCCTAAGAAATTATCACAAGGTATGTACGCGGGGTTACCATCTTGATACATGATATCAAATAAAGTTACTGTTGCCGATCCTCCATTACAATTGGATGTAAATGAAAAATAAATGGAATGCTCCGGATTACTTCCATCCCCACATTCTAAATAACCCGAATCACCATTAGCAATGTCCTCTCCGGTCGCTGAAGCCGTGTTCCAACAATAGATGCTATCAGGTTGCATGGTGACCGCAAATTCGCAATTATCCGAACCACATTGTTCCGAAACACAAAGAGCGAAAGATTCTCCTAAATCATCTCCTCCTCCATCAAATACTTGTAAATAAACCTTAGAACCTGGAGCAGCTTCTATTTCGTAAGAAACATCTGCGCCACTTCCTCCCGTTTCACAATCTAAAGGAATCAAGCCATTGCAATCGCCTGTATAAGCAATGACCGTTAGATCTGAATCATCTCCAATAATTCCACCACTATCGTCTTCTCCTTCGATCAAGACAGAACCGGACGGAGGTAAGGTGAAACAATACCAGGTATCACCACAATTTCCGTTGACATTACAAGATTGGACGAGTGAATTTGTGAGGGAGACGCTGGGCTGTCCATAATTTTCGATGTCCCAAGTTCCATCACCCACAAAACAAGATTCTTCCTGAATCATTAAAGGAATCGCATTGATACATTCGTTATTGGAAGGCTCTACTGATGCATAATTTGGATAGACATCGGTGATAGAAATATCAAAGGAACCCATCATACCGAAACCCGCTTGTCCATCTAACTGAATGAAATAGCTATTGCCGGGAATGATACATGATGTTTCCAAAGTAAAATTACTATTGCTTGGAAATACTTCGGAATCAATCAAACTTAAATCATTGAAATTACAACTTGTTCCATTCGTTCCAAACAGGTAAATCTGAGGTAATAAATTTGCTACGTTATCCGGATTAATATCAATAATTATATGCCCGGAAGGAGGTGCTATGAATTGATACCAAACGGTATGCTGAGCGTACCCAAATAAACCCGGTTCATCCAATTCGAGATTGGCACATTCATTGGTTTCATTCGTTAAAGTTTCTGTATTGACGATGTCTCCAAAATCTCCGGCAGAACAAATTTCATTATTATAGGGGGCGGTAGAGCTTCCGGCATCATCCTCTAATTGTAATGTGAAATTCCCTCCTTGCAAATCTTCAGAAATAGTAGAACCATCTACTTGTAGATAATAGGTTATATTCGGATTTAAACAAGTCAACTCTAAGGATTCATCCAAAGAGTTTCCATCCCAACCATATGCCAAGGGGATCATTTGAGCTCCTGAACAAGAACCATCAGCAGAAACATAAGCAGCTAATTGGATATCCAAATTATCAGATGCATCACTAAAAGCACTAATGGTTACATTCCCTGATGTAGGAGGAACAAATGTGAACCAAACGGTTTGGTCGATAGTATCTGCACTTGAAAATTGGGGACTTGGTTCATTGGTTTCTATACTTGCACAAAGATTGGTGAAAGTAGCCCCAGGGTTCAATGTTCCACCATTCGGAACCGTACCCAATGCCGTCGCATCACAAATATTATCATTTGGAGCAGACATTGTACTACCATTATCTGTGATTTCGATTTGGAAATAACCATCTACATCATCATCAGAACCATCTACTTGTAGATAATAGGTTTGTCCAGGTTCCAAGCAAGTTGCTACAAGGGTTTCATCGTTCGAACCGGAATCATAAGAACTTTCCATTTCTGTAAATGGTCCATTACAACCATTTGGAGAAGCATAAACTGCTCCTTGTAAATCAATTTGATCTCCATTTCCATTCGGATCATTGATCAATTGGATGGTAACGTTGGATATATCATTCACTCCATCATCTGGAGCAGTAAATGTAAACCAAACGGTTTGATCAATATCAAATGGAGCCGGTTCTCCTACGTCTGTAATGGCACAATAATTATAATAATCTGTACCCGCAGGAATTGTTCCGTTGTTGGGAACATTCCCCAATGGGATGGCATCCACACATTCATCATTCGTTGCAGATGGATTAACCGTTGTATTTTGGGAAATCGTAATATCGAAAAACCCTTGTAGGCTGATGATCGATCCATCCACCATGATATAATATGTGGAATTCGGTTCGAGACATTGTACACCCATTGTTTCAGAAAACCCGATATCCGGCGGAATGATTTCTAAGGATAAAGGATCGTAAGAACATTCAATCATTTGTAATGCACCTGTACATGTATTATCACTGGTTCCGAAAACGGCTATTTGGGGATCTACGATTTGATCATAGGGTGGATTGAAAATATCCAAGGTAGAAATGACGGTAATATCTACGGCATAACCCGTACCGCCTGCGGGGGTATCAAAGGTGAACCATACAGTATGATCGGGAGGGAAGCAAAGAATCGAATCTGGATCATTAAAATTCTGAGCACATAAATTGTGTTCATCCGTCAAGGTTTGCGGGCCGTTGGTAAATGGGCTTGCCGGGAAAGTATATGCGCCGCAAACTTCATCATTATCATCGGTAATATTGGTATTTGTAGGAGAAATGCTGATTTGGAAATCACCTTCTAGGAAGAAATCGGTGGGTCCGAATTCGTCCACACCATCTACCATGATGTAATAGGTTTCCCCGGGCACCAAGCAATAAATTTCAGGAAGTTCTTCATCCAAAATAATTGGGTCATAGTCTGAATTCAGTTCGATCATTTCTCCATTACAAGTTCCGTCAGAAGAGAAGTAGACCCCTACTTGTAAATCTATGGCATCATTGCCATTATTCAATGCTTCTACCACCGCCGATGGCGAAGTAGCCTCGAACGTAAACCAAACGGTTTGGTTATGATCTACTGGATTATTCAAGATGTCATAAACAATCGGATCGAGTGTATCTGTTGTTGCACAGAAATTATTGAATAATGTGGGGTGCGTACCATTAAGTGGTCCTAAATCCACGGCTTCGCAAGGCGTATCATTGGCGGTTGGAGTCGGTTGATCGACTGCTTCTAAAGTCAAGTCGAAGGTTCCTTCAAGAAAATCCAGCGATAATGCACCAATACTGAAACCATCTATCAATAAATAATAGGTTTCTCCTGGTGTCAAACATTCTACAAAAGCATGTTCATCATTCAGTATATGAATAGGGTTAATCCCTCCAAGTATCACATCATCAATTTCTTCGGATTCTGCATAGATCAATTCATAATCATTACAATTCCAAGGGCCGCAGCTACAATCTACACTACCCGTTAACTGGAATACCGCCATTTCTATCCGAATGGCGTCATCATATTGTGGAATGGCAAGACATAAATCTCCATTATAGAGATTTTCCGCCCAGATGTTTACTGCTCCAGATGATGGTGCAATAAATGAATACCAAACGCCTTGCTCATTCGTAAAATCAGGAGAACCGTTATCTCCCTCAATCGTATAAGGTTCAAAGAAATTATCTGCACAATAATTATTTTGATTGTTTAATGAAACCGTTTGCCCGGGTGCTAATTGTACACCGCCATCCAAAGGAATGGCATTACAAATTTCATCATTCGGAGCCGGAGGTTTTTGTATATCCGAAACCGTTATGGAAAAATATCCTTTTTCGCCATTTACAGGTAAAGGCAATCCTAGTAGTAGATTTTCATCCCCATCTATGAAGACATAATAAGATTGCCCGGGCACCAGACAAAATACATCCATCGATTCATCGAAAGCATCATCTTCTCCAGGAGGTTCTAAACCACAGGGGCTAAATAAAGAATGCTGTTCTTCAACAAATATTAAATCATTAGTTACGAAAGCGGGGTCACAGACATCATCTGTTGTGGTATAAACTGCTACATAGACATCCAAATCATTAGGGTCTAAGATATTCAATACACTTGCGGTGGAGTTGACGTCTATATTTACTGAACCGCTGGGAGGGGCCGTGAATTCGAACCATACTCCATGGCTGGTATTCCAATTAAAGGCTGGAATCGGATCTGGATCATCCACAGACATATTTGCTGTCGCACAAATATTGGATTGGAGATTGGTATTGGTTGTCACCGGGTTTCCAGGTGAAGGTTCTCCCATGTATTCTGCTCCACAAATATAATCTGAGGCCTGTGTTATTCCATCATCATAAATACCTATACCAAAAAAGCCATGTTCTTCATCGAACAAGTCCAAGAAATCTGCTGGGTTGGACACACCACTTACCAATAAATAATAGGTGGTATTGGGTTCGGGACAATTAAGGGTCAATGTTTCGTTTAATACTAGAAAATCGAAAAAATTAACTCCATCGGCAACTTCTGTCAATGAATTACAAGAGCCATTTGCAACAAACAAAGATGCTGCTATATCAATATCTCCAACGATCGATCCGCCATCTGGTAGTAATTCAACAGTCAGGACAGAGCCTACATCGCTCCCTGATTCAAACGTGTACCAAACCCCATAGTCGGATGTCCAATTACTTGGCTCAGGATCGGGTGTACCGCAGAAATTTTGGTACAAAGTCGTGTTATTTTCATCTCCCAAGTTGCCCCCAAAAGGCAATGTTCCTAAAGGAATAGCATCACAGGCAACATCACTTGTTGCAGGGAAAGTCCCCGTAAGAGAAACCGTAGCTCGATAACACCAGTTTCCTCCACAACCACCACCCCAATTATAGCAGGTTTGCCCCAAATCAATTGTTGTATTTCCATTAAAATTAAAAGTGGTTCCATTAAAAATGACTGTATTTTCATCTACCACCTGCAATGTTTGATTGGCGCTTCCTCCTCCATCACCAAACACGGCCGAAACTCCGGCTATACAACCTAATGGAGAATCATTTTCAACCCCATTGAATTCGTAATTGATTGTTGTTGGACAAAAAAGTGGCGTTCCATCCAATAGTTGCATGTTTACCCCTCTTGTACAACCATTACAACTTGTCTCGTAGAAATTACAATCGAATAAAGGAATATCTCCTCCTTCGAACCACCAAG
>JAHDDR010000248.1 GCA_020629255.1 Saprospiraceae bacterium
TTTTATTTTTTAATAATTTTAGGACAAGAATATTACAAAACATAATGCCCTATAAATTCGGAATCTTCATCTACAATCAAACCGTCCCGTCTTCTATAAGATAAAGAAACAGCCTTGTCTGTAAAATAAATTCCCGCTTGATAAATTTCTTCATCCCTATCTTTTGGCAGCTCTACGAAAGATTGGAAAACAGATGGATAATCTCCAAAATCACCATCATTTTCTTCTAACATTTTTGCTCCCGAATCAAATATTTTTACATTTTCCCCCTCTCTTCCGAAAATTACTTTTTGTACATAAGGTTGGAATTTAAAATCCGCAGCCGAAAAAGTAGTTTTTAATAATAAATGGTGATTAGGAAATAAATCCCAAAGGATTTTCATAATCGCTTTGGATTGAAAAATCATCGTAAATGCGGGATTAAGAATTACCGCCAAATCCTTGGTTACTATTTTCGTCAGAATATCCATTAATTCGGGTTCTTCATAAGCTATGAATTCCCAAGGGATAAGTTTGAACCAATAATCGTAACGAAGGAATTTATCTTCTCCTAATTGAATGAAAATTCCCTCATCTTCAGAAAATATCACCCGTTCCAATGCCATTTGTTTCGTCTTGAAACCACCGCCACCTGCTGCTGCCGTAATAATATCCAAATTCAGAATATCTTCCTCATGCCCCAAATCACTTAAAAGAATATTGGCTTCCCTATCCGGGCTCAACGATTTAATCAGTTCAAACCGCCTGCTCATTCTTTCCACCAATTGGCTGTATTGGAAACTCCCTTTTATATTGGCAATTTTCAATTGTTCGAATTGCACAATTGCCGTTTCGGGCATAACGGTGGCAGTATCTGCATTGAACTCAATAAGTTTCACAGGTTTGCCATCCAAGACGCCTGCCAAATCAAACCGTCCGTATAATTGGGGGATTTTCTTCCGTTGCTCCCAAGAGTGCTTGATGATTTCAATCGCATTCTCAGGAATACCGATTTCATCCCAAAGCTCGTTGTCTATGACATGTTGGGCAGCCTTTTCGTACATGCCATATAATTCTGTACAAGCATCTGCATATTGCTTGACTTCCATGTCGCTTAGGCATAGGAGTTGGTTGGTCAGATATTCCATATCTTCCTCAGCATAATATGCCAAACCTAATTTTTTCCAGAATTTATAAGACGGAGCCTTGAACTCGTATAAACGATTATTCAGATTATCCTCCATAAGATCTCGTGGACTTAGTTCCTCCAAAACCGGATTTACCCGTAGCAGGTTTTCTTACCGTTCTAGTTTTAGCAGTTGATCTCAAAGCAGTGTTTGTTGTACCGGACTTATTATAGGCCGCAGTATTTTTATAAACACCCGGATTCCTTGGAGAAGAAAGGCTCCTGCCAATGAAATATCCCATCAGCCCACCGGTAACTGCACTGGACAAACCGCTTCTTCTGCTGCTCGTTTCAGAACCCTCGGCATCGACCAATTGCACTTCTTCCAAAGTGAAGGTATCTCTGGCGCCATCTAAATAAGAAGCGATGATTCTGCTTTCTTCCTTAGTAGGAACTATAGTTTCATCGGTAATTTTGAAAAGGTCCTTTTCAGCTTCTTCTACTTCAGTAATGACACCTTGTGTAAATTCAACCACTTCGGTTTCCTCTACGTATTCTTGTTCTGAAGATGAATCTGAAAAACATCCACTCAATCCTACTATACCCATGATCGTTACTCCACAGATGAACTGAGGCAATTGTTTTTTCTTAAGGCTGGTTCTTCTAGTTAGTAATTTCATAATTTCAATTATAAAAAGAGGTTAAAAAACTTAATTTTGTATTATCGTGGCTAAAGATATGTTTTTTTATCTAATTCATGTTGCCTCTTATTCAATTTTTCAAATCAGAAATAGTGCGAAAACTCCAAAAAGAAAAATTAATATTAGTTACAAGTATTTTCATTGTCGGGCTCTGCTCTATTATTTATGAATTATTAATCAGCACGACATCCAGTTATTTCCTAGGGAATAGCATCAAACAATTTTCAATTATTATCGGCATTTATATGGCAGCGATGGGCTTGGGAGCCTATATTTCCAGACTCATCAAAAAAGATATGTTGTATAAATTCATCCAAGTTGAAATCCTTTTGGGCGTCATTGGGGGAATCAGCGTCCCTTTCCTTTATTTTTTATTCTCAGAAGTAGGTTATGCCGGTTTCAATTGGATCGTAATAATGACCATAGGGGTTATCGGGACATTGACGGGATTGGAAATCCCGATGCTAACCGCTGTAATGGAAAAACTTTATCCATCGGATAAAAATCTTTCGGATGTGCTTTCCTTGGATTATTTGGGTGCTTTGGCCGCAACATTATTGTTCCCGTTTTTTCTTCTTCCTTGGGTGGGTGTTTTTCTTTCTTCCCTTATTTTCGGTTTTGTAAATGTAGGAGTAGGAGCGATGAACCTTTGGTTTTTTTCTGATAAAATGTCTGCTTCGCAAAGGAAAAAACTCTGGTCGATGGTTGGGGTCGTTTCCTTGGTTTTCATCATTGGCATGAGCCTTTCCAATCAAATGCTATCCAAATGGCATGATGGCTTATATCGGGATCGGGTGGTATATTCCAAAACCACGCCCTACCAGACTTTGGTATTGACAAAAGGAGGTGAAGATTTGCGTTTGTACATAGATAGGGTGATTCAATTTTCATCCGTAGATGAATATCGGTATCATGAATCATTAGTCCATATTCCGATGGCTTTGTCTCCTTATAAAAAACGGGTTCTGATACTCGGCGGAGGAGAAGCTTTGGCAGCGAGGGAAGTTTTGAAATATGATGGATTGGATGAAGTTTATGTAGTGGATATCGATCCTGAAATGTTTGAGATTGCTAAGACAAATCCTCATCTAAGCAGAGTGAATGGAAATAGCCTTTTGAATCCCAAATTGAAAACCATAGCGATGGATGCCATGGTTTTCCTTACGGAGAATGTAGAATTATTCGATGTCATCATTGCAGACTTGCCTGATCCTACGAATGACAATCTTGCAAGATTGTATAGTGAGGAATTTTATAAACTGGCTAAAAAAAGGCTGTCGCCCAATGGCGTTTTAGTGACCCAAGCCACAAGTCCTTTCCATACGACATCCACTTTTTGGTGTATTAATTCTACCTTGAAAGCAGCTGGTTTTGCCCATACATATCCCTACCATGCCTATGTGCCATCTTTCGGAGAATGGGGTTTTGTTTTGGCCTCTAACCACAATTTGGATTATAATAATGTTTCTTTTCAAGGGATAGAAACCCGTTTTTTGGATGAAAAAACATTGCCTAAATTATTTTCTTTTGAAAAAGACATCCTAATGGAAAACATTCCGCATAATACATTGGACAATCCAATTTTATTAGAATTCTACTTGAAAGATTGGGAGAGATGGAGCAGGGAGAAAATTAATTTTTAAAAACTTGTGCTTTTATAGTCAATGAATCGCCAAGCAAAATCGCGGAAGTAAGAAAATACTGGCATACGATCCAAACAAAGACCCAAACAAAACATGAGTCATCCCGAATTTTGATTTACATTAAAAAACTATTATTTGTTGTAAAACTTAGGTTGTTTCTTGTGGTTGCGAAACCAAATAACCTTATGGATAACAATAATTTTACTCTACCCGATGGTTTTTCTATTCAAGAACCCAACTCGCCACGCCAAGGCG
>JAHDDR010000249.1 GCA_020629255.1 Saprospiraceae bacterium
TCCATTTGATCATTAAATCCAACCTGTACCGTAAGTAAATATTTATTTTTTGTCTTGATGGAAGCGTACCTGCATTGGATGGATTGCCTACTTCTACCCAACTTATTTGATACTCACCTATTCCGGGGAATTCTATACTTGTACTTTCGTAAGTTTGCCAAATGGTAACGAATGGAGCTTGAGAAAGCGCTACATTAATAAATAAGAAAACCGAAGCTATGGCAATTAAGAATGCTTTCATAATTTAGATTTTTTAAGCTTATATTTAATGTTAAGTTAACCGAGTACATACAAAATCATTTTCTAATATAAGAAATAAGTGTTAATTGATACTGGAAATATGAATTACTTCTTTACACCTCTACCATTTAAAATACAGTTGACACAACAAAAGGGCATCCCGATCATTGGGATACCCTTTCTAGGCTTCTGTTTTTTATTTCAAAATTAATTTTATTTTTTGATGATTTTCTGAACGCCTATTTCCTTTCCATTATCCAAAACAAACACTAAGTACATTCCTTTAGGCAAATGATTTATATCTATTTCGATTTCCCGAGTTGTCAAAACCTGCCGCCCTATCATATCGACAATAATTATTTCAGGTTTTTCTATTGATGTATTTACGAATAATTTTCCTTGAGTCGGGTTTGGATATATACTAAGCGTTATTTCTTGTTCACCAGCACTTTCTTTTGCTAAATTTTTACAAGAAGTTTGTGCTTCATAGGCCCCGATGTCCACTGTTCCGAAGAAACGATTATTGCCATCAATATCTGAAGGGAGTGCATTCGCGTATGCATTATTTCCGGCATCAATTCCCGGAGAACAAGCATCCAAAGAATAATCAGAATCCAAGAATAATGCTCCAGCAACATCTTCATATAAATTATTGGATGGATTTCCTATTATCGAACTGCCTTGTATATAACAATTGTATGTATTGAAATTAAGGATGTTATTGTTAAAGGCTTTTACAGCTCTCGTAAAGGATGCATCCTGATGTGCAATAATTGAATTATAACAATTAGCATTTATCTGATCTCCATATCCTACTTGGAACACGATTAGGTTTTTATCCTTTGTTTCACCAAGGATCGTCGAGTTATAGACATCGATATTTTGATCTCTGTTCGTAGCTACTATAATAATGGCATTCGCATTGGTGGAAGCATTATTGGCAATAACAGAATTTTCGATTTTTGTATAGGATGAATTGTTCGCTTCTATGGCACAACGATTCGTTGAATTATTATTCGTGACCCTTGTTCGATCCAAAATAAAATCGGTTGCATTACTGTGATAAATCGCACTACCGAATTCTGCATTATTATTTTTGAAATCCGAATTTTGAAATGTGATATTAGACAAGGTCGCAAATATTCCACCACCATATATTCCTTTATTCCATCTTACCCGAACATTGACAAAAGAAGCTGCCGAACCGGTAGCATATATTCCTCCCCCCCTAGAACGACCATAAGAACTTGCATTATCGGCACTTCCCCATTTAATGGTCAAACCATCCAATACTACATTGCTTACATTTTGCAATTTTACTACATGATAGGAATTTCCTGCATATCCACTTACTCCATCAATCTCACCTGTAAGATTGGTAATATGCGTAAGCGGTTCTCTTGCTCCTCCCCCATTCGGATATCCTCCTAACAAAGTCGATCCTTGCAGAATTTCAAAAGCGATGCCTCTCAATGTTCCTGAAGTGGGATAATAATTCCCCTTTGCAATATGAATGGTTTTATTCATTCCGATTGCTAGAGCATCTTGCAGATCGGTAAAGGCATTTGCCCAAGAAGAACCATCATTGGTTCCAGTTGCGGTATGGTCTACATAAATATCTGCCGGTGGAAGCACTTCAACCACAATAGAAGCTTGAGATAAACAACCATTAAAATCTACTGCTGTAGCAGTATAGGTATATATTCCTGCAGTTAGACCGGTTACCACAATTGGACTCCCCGAGAAATTCGTCAGATTGGGTCCTTGCCAATCTATGGTTGCTCCAGGAGAAGAAAAAGCTTCCAAAACCAGATCTTCTCCTTCATTGATGGGACTATTCGAAGATACTGAAATTGGAGGAGCCTCTTCCACTATTAGTGTATAGGACGCTACTCCCATACAACCATTGGCATCTGTTACTGTAACATCAAAAACATATGTTCCTGGAAACAAAGGATAGGTACATGGATTCTGGCTAGTATTGTCTGTCAATTCGGTACTGTTCCAATTATAAACAGCTCCTGGATCAGAAGTTGATACTGCCGTTAAACAAGCTATTTCTCCTTCACAAAGGATAGAAGGTCCAGAAATGGTAACCACAGGAGCAGGTTCTATTACAACAGTCACCACTTCAATTGATATACATCCATTAACTGTAACGAATACCTCGTAGTCATATACACCTGCTGCCATACCATTTACCACAGCGGTTGGAGATGATTCATTCATTCCCCCGGGTCCGGTCCATTGGTATGTGGCTCCTGCCGGTCCATTGGCCTGTAAGACAAAATCCGAGCCTTCGCAAACGGGAGGTACTGGATCGACGGATATTGATGGGTTCTCTGTAATCTCTATGATTATGGATTCTTGATAAGATTGGCAGCCATACATATTAGTTCCATAAACAACAAAAGAATGAGTGCCTACGGACAGGTTTGAAGCACAAACCGTTCCACCAGTATAAGAATCCAGATTCGGCCCCGCCCAATCAAAAACGGCATTCGGGTCATCTGCAACAGCAGTAAAACAGACATCAGAACCTTCACAATAAGTACCCGAAGATGGATTAACCGTGACTATGGGGGCCGGAAGGACATTCAGAATTGCCAAGGCTTCGGCAGTACATCCGTTTGCATCCGTAACGGTTACATAGTAATCCATCGTACCGATAATAAACGCATCAACATAAATGGTTTGTTGTGTCGGTGAGCTCGAAATATTAGGTCCGGACCATTGATACGCTACTGCTTCTTGGCTCACGGCAGTTAACATAGCCCAGTCGCCGAAACAAACATCCGGTGTATAACTAATATGAACAGAAGGCAAGGGTAATACGTCAACAGTATGGATTGCTGTTGCTGAATCACCGTTGGTATCGGTAAAGGTAACAGAGTAGGTATACACTCCCGACACAAGACCATTCGCCACTACGGTCTGATCGGTAGTACTGCTCAGGTTCGGTCCCGTCCAAAAATAGTTCCCTGTTGTAGAACCTGTAGCCACAAGGACAACGTCCTCTCCTTCGCAAACTATATTCGGACCATCAATGGTAACCGTGGGCATGAACGTATTTGAGGCAGAACTTAATTGAATCAAGCCAACTAAAAAGAAAGCCACAAGTATGAATTTACGTATATTTGAGTTTTTCATGAAAAAATGATATTAAGGATGAAAAGATTTTAATTCCCGAAAATAGTAAATTCAAGTAAAAGTTCTTCTATTCTCCTTTTATCAATTTCGTAATTCCTTTTTTCACCCCATTTTCCAAAACATAAACCAAATACATACCCTTAGGCAAATGCTGAATATCCATTTCCTTTTCTTGCGTAGACAATAATTCTCTCCCTAGCATATCGGTGATGATGATGCGTGGATTTTCCAATGTCGTTTGGATGAAAATTTTTCCTGAGCTAGGATTGGGATAAATGGAGAAAGAATTGTCTTCCT
>JAHDDR010000062.1 GCA_020629255.1 Saprospiraceae bacterium
AATTTAAGCTATATTTTTATCAGAAAAATAAGAAATTTTGAATAAAAAAGAAGATAAGGTACTTACATTATTGACTACGTTTTCTAAGTATGAAAGAAGTCGTTTGCGTCGATTTTTGCTTTCGCCCTACTTTAATGAAAATGAGAATCTTATCCATTTTTATAATTCCATTGAGGATTTTTTGGGAAAACCCAATCGTAAAATTTCAAGGGAGGGTCTTTGGAAAAAGGCGTTTGGGAAAAAGAAATTCCAAGAACAAGCCTACCGTCGCCTTTGTTCCGACCTTACTAAATTGGCTTATCGTTTTTTATCCATCGAATGGCATGAAAGGCAAAGTTTTTCCCATTGGGAAGGGACACTGAAAAAGGTGAATTCTGCCGATTTGAACAAACATTATCTAACGGCTTTAAGGAATGTCAGGAAAGGCCTAGAAGAATCCACCATCAGAAATTCGGATTATTTCTATACCCGATATGTTTCAGAATATGAATCCCATGTCCATTTGGAACGGATTAAGGCAAAAAGAAATAGTCTTACCAATTTACAGGAAGCAGATACCAATCTGGATGTTTTCTATATCGCGAACAAACTAAAGCATTATTGTGATGCCCTCAATTATAAAACCATTCTTTCGATAGAGATTGATGTGAAAATCTTACCTCGCTTAATTGAATTTATTGAGACGTATGGTTATTTGAAATTTCCGGTGGTTCATATTTATTATTGTATTGTAAAAACGATTAATGAACCTGAAAACACGGAAAATTATTTTTTGCTGGAAAGCCTGTTGAAGAAGCATTACCTTTCATTTCCTCCTTCCGAACTGAAAACTTTGTACATCTATGCAACGAATTTTTGTATTAAATCCCTGAATTCGGGAAATCGGGATTTCTTTGAACATTTGTATGATTTATATTTTACAATGCTTGACAAGAAAACCATTTTCAATGCCACCGGAGTATTGGATGAAAGGCATTATAAAAATATCATTACTCTAGGTATTGGTTTGAAAGATTACAAGGGAGTTGAACAATTCATTCTCGAATATAGTTTGATGCTGAAAAAGGAGAATCAGGAAAATGCCCGTACCTATAATTTGGCACATCTATACTTTGCTACCCAAGATTATGACAAGGTGATAGAACAATTAAACAAAGTCGAATATAAGGATGTGTTCTATGCTCTTGGAAGCAAAACCATGCTCTTAAAAACATATTACGAATTGGATGAATATTTGGCGATGGACTCCCAGATAGATTCGTTCAGGATTTATTTGAGAAGAAATAAATTGATTTCAGGGAAAAAACGGACTCAGTACCTGAACTTTCTAAGATTCTTTAAAAAGATGACGAGCATCCCATCTTATGATAAGCAAGCTTATACTAAACTCGAAAATAAAATTAAGGATAATGTCGAGGTCTATAATAAGAATTGGTTGATTGAAAAAATATCGAATTTAAAGTAAATCCCTTATGGGTTGGTCACTAAAATGATGTATTGATAATCTAATGTGGTATCATCGGTTTCCATAAGGCGGTAGCCGGCTTCTTCCAATTCATGTTCTACAGAATCGGCAGAAATTCTGTATTCTTCCGGCGGACCATGACCTTCGGGCAATCTCTTTTTCTTATAATCGACAATAAGGAGTTTGGCTCCGGGGTTCATACTCTTCTTCAGATTATTGAAATATTTTACCCTGTTTTCAATATAAGAGTAGGTATTTACCAAAATAATGGCATCCGTTTCTCCTTCATTGATTTTCGGATCATCCACATCGGCGAGTCGGGTTTCTATCCTTTCCTGTATCACTTCGGGAAATTGTACTTTGATACTATCTATATATTTCGTGAATCTTGGATCGATATCGACAGCGATGACTTTTTCTGCTTCATGTGCCATTCTGAAGGAAAAGTAACCTGTACCCGCACCAATATCAGCGACCGTTTTACCTTCCAGATTTCCTAACATTTCCAAGACCTTTTCTGGTTTTTGCCAGATGATCCGATCCTTGCTTTCCAATTCTTCTACGATTTCTTCAAAATCATGTTCTTCTGGATTGTGGTCATGTGAATGATCGTGACTGTGATCGTGTCCTTCATGATCATGGAAAGAATGATCATTTTCGAAAGGATGCGTCTGATGATGGTTGTACTCTTTCTGCCAACATCCTATACCCAAAATGATACATAGGAAAAATACTAAGGCAAAGGGATGTGATAGGTTGGTTGGCATGGATTGTTATTCGTTAATTGGCTGCAATATAAATCAAAAGATTAACAGCTGCTCTAAAAATCCCAACCAAAATTTTGCCAATCTTCTAAATAATCCACATCCGATAGGGTAGGAAGCAGATGTACTTTTAAGCTCGATGCCTTGCATTTTTCGAGGGTAAGAGGTAGAACTTTTTCAGTACTCCAGGGTATTTCTTGAAAGAGTTGAGGGTGAAAATGGTTCATACCCAATAAGTAATACCCCTTATCTAACGTAGGGCCTATAACCACATCAGATTGTAATAAAGCATCAAATGCTTCTTTTAAAATTTCTTTTGATATTTTCGGGCAATCACTTCCTATGATCACGACTGACGGACTCTGAATAAATGCTTTTTCGAAGCCGAAGCCCATCCGTTCACCTAGAGATTCTCCTCCTTGTAATTTTTTCTCGAAAAGGGGTGTTTTCCATTCATCCCCATCATCTATAAAATGACTATAATGAACCTGCTTTCGTACTTGGGGTAACGAACCGGCTACCTGCCTAGTATGTTCTAGGAGTTGCAGATATATCTGAAGAGCCTTTTCATCACCCACATCTTTAGCCAACCTTGTTTTTACCTTACCTTTAATGGGATTCTTGATGAAAACCATCAAGGTAGGACGGCTATCCTTTTCGTTTCTTTTTTCCATAGGCATCCTCCTTGTCGGTTTTCTCTACTTTGGACCCGTTCTCCAATTTTTTTGATACCGCCGTATAAGGACCCGAAATGATTTCATCATCATTACCCAAACCTGAAAGTATTTGGATATATTGGTCGTCTTGGATACCAGTTTCTACTTCTTTCATCAATACACTGTCTGCTTCAAGGATAAATACCACTTCTTGGATATTTTCATCATCCGAATCGGAATTTTCATCTTCTTCGTTCAAATCCCTTGTTGTTACGGCTTGGATGGGAACAGAAATAACATCCTTAATGGATTCAGTCTTAATGTCCACAGATGCAGACATTCCCGGGCGGAAAGCGAATTTCTTGGTTTTGGAAATCAAATCTTGATAAGAAGAACGATCAATCCTGATTTTAACCGTGAAATTAGTGACTTGATCTGTAGTCAACATCGCATTGGTATTATTGGCAGAATTGGCAATTTCAGTCACTTTACCGGTAAATATTTTATCTTGGTAGGCATCTACTTCTACTTTTACTTCATCCCCTAGGTTTACCCTAAGCACATCATTTTCACTTACATCCACTTGCACTTCCATATTGCTGAGGTTGGCTATTTTGAAGATGATGTCACCCGTCATTTGAGTTGTTCCGAGCACCGTTTCTCCTTTTTCCTTCCCGAGATAGGAAACCACGCCGGATACTGGAGCGTAAATGGCTGTTCGGTTCAAGCTGGTTTTGGTTTCTTTCAATGTGGCCTCCGCACTTTGAACCGTATATTCTGATGCCTTAACCGATTGTTTTGACGCCTCTACTCCTGCTTGTGAAGATAGAATGGTGGCATTGGCTGCTTCAATATTGGCTTCGATGGAACGCATGGACGATTTTGCATTATCAAAATCGGCTTGGGAAATGACCCCGTCTTTTAATAATTGCTCATTTCGTTTAAAAATAGCTCTGGTGTTTTCGAGCTGGGCTTCCAATTGTTTCTTTTGAGCAATGGCTTGTTGTAGAGCGGCTTCAGAGCGAGACAAATTTGCCTTGGCTGTCGCTACTTGGGCACGGGTGTTATTAAGAGTCGCTTCGCCCCGCTCTACAGCTGATTTATACAATTCGGGATCGAGTTTGGCTAATACTTGCCCGGCGGTAACAGAGTCACCTTCTTCCACGTAAAGTTCTACCAATTCTCCGGAAACATCCGAACTGACATTGATTTCGACTTCCGGAAATACTTTTCCACTTGCGGAAACCAATTCATCAATGGTTCTTTTTTTGATGTTTTCTGTGTAAACCTTTATGCCTTTATCCTTTTTGGAATTCTTATATAATGCTCCGGCAATTAATGCGATCAGAACAATGGCTGCTAAGAGATATAACCAAAAATTACTTTTCTTTTTCTTCTTGGACATGAGTATATGATTATTGGTTTTTTATTATAATTTGATGTCTTTCCCTTGATAAAAATCCAAGATTTTTAATCGGAACAAATAGTCATATTTGGAACGGATGACTTCAACTTCTGCCATCGCAAGGTTATTTTTTGCAGTAGTTAATTCAAAGCTATTTGAGCTTCCGACCTTATACCGTTTTTGTGTATTTTCGTAAGCGGCCTCCAAGGAGGAAACCGTAGCCAAAGCCGATTCGTAGGATTTTTTTGAAGCTTTGGCATTGGCCATTGCATTCTGGATTTCTACTTTTAGATTTTGTTGGGTAATTTCATTCCTCAAACGAATAGATTCCGTTTGGATTTTTGCTCTTTCAATATTGGATTTAGTGAGTTTGTTATCCCAGATAGGATAAGAAATACTCAAGCCGATGTTTTGCCCTAAATTATCCCAAAGTTGATTGTGATAGGGATAGTTTTTTTCAGTATATCCGAAGGAAGCAGCATAGGTTGTACCTGTCGTTTCAACACCATTCAGAACACCTACAAATGGAATTTCAACGAGTTCAGGATTCGGGTCTTCTTCAAAGATTTTCGCTCTATTGGAATAATTCGTACTTACTCCAGCAAAAGCAGAAATGGTAGGTAATTTCGTTGAACCAGCAATTTCTTCTGAAAGTTGGGCACTTTCCATTTCTATGGCACCCGCTTTTATACGGGGTTGGGTATTGTAGGATGTTTGGTATAAATCATTCAGAATCATAGCATCCAAATTGACATCTGGTACCGTAAGTTCTTCCGGTTTTTCGATACTTATGTCTTCATCCAAATCAATAAACATGATTTGTTTGAGGGTCATGAGAGCAATATCGTAGGCATTTTGGGCTACTACAACGGTTTGTTGCTCCCTAGATATTTGAGCATCTAAATCCAAGCGGTTGTTTTTGGGTAATGCTCCGGCATTGATGAGTTTTAAGGTTTGTTCCAATTGCAGGTTCGACATTTCCAGCCGTTGTTGGGATGATTTTAATTGTTCATCCGCTAATAGCACATTGAGATAGGATTGAGCCACCTGTAGGGCAATATCTTGTTCTGCTTGGGCAGTATTGAGCCGAGCTGCTTCGATATCCATTTTATCTTTCTTAATGGAATTCTTCACCCTTCCACCTGAATAGAGGAGTACGTTAGAATTCAAATTCCATGAATTTAGAAAAGAGGTAGTGGTTTGGAATTCATTTGAAGTCGGGTCGATGAATCTACCCGAACTTAAGTTCAGGGTGCTGCTGGCATTCAGATTCGGATAGCGGGACATTTTGTCTTGTTCCAAATTGATTTCTGCCGATTGGATGGATAATCGGGATTGTTGCACATTGATGCTTTTGCTTTGTGCTTCATTGATGCATTGTTCCAATGACCAAACTTCTTGGGCATTTTGAAGGGTAGGCAATAGGAAACTACAAAATAGAATAAGGATGATTTTTTTCATAAACCCAGGAATGAACCAAATAAAATATTTCTTTTATAATAGACTTTATCACGAATAATTGATTATAGATAAATTGATTTTTTGTGAAATCTACTGCGTTATTTCCCTTAACCGTAGCTAAGGCTACGATTTTCGGAAAATGCCTTGTATATTTTCAAAAGCTCTAATTTCCCTTTCATAAAAGACGATCCGTAATAAAGTCTAATGCAATGGTAGTGAAGTCATTTTCTAATGACAATTTATTTGGATCAAAGTTCATCAAATTAAGATAAAAGATGGTATAGGACAGATTAAAAAAGCCCCATTCTATTTGAATGAGGCTTTTCAAAATATATTCTAAAATTATTGGCTGAAAGCAAATTGGATGATGTTAGCTCCCATTTCCAAGGCTTTTTTTCTTAAATCGGGTGGGTCATTGTGTACTTCTGGATCTTCCCAACCATCACCTAAATCACATTCGAAGGTATAGAAGCAGACCACTCGTCCTTCATAGATGAGTCCGAAACCTTGCGGTGGTTTATCATCGTGTTTATGGATTTTAGGCAATCCATTCGTGAATTTGAATTTCTGTTTATAAATAGGATGATCGAACGGTAGTTCTACGAATTCTAATTCGGGAAACACTTGTTTCATAGCCGGTCGGATGAAGGGATCCATACCATAATTATCATCAATATGAAGGAAACCACCGGCTAGGAGATACGTCCTCAAATTTTCGGCTTCCGAATCGTTGAATACCACATTTCCGTGACCAGTCATGTGGACAAAAGGATAATTGAACAATTCGGCATTGGCGACTTCCACGGTTTCGTAATCTTCATCGAAATTGGTTCCTAATTTATCATTACAAAAATCGGCTAAGTTGGGGAGTGCGGTGGGATTCGAATACCAGTCGCCTCCTCCTTGATATTTGAGTAATGCCAATTTAAGTGTTGGTTCTTCCTGTGGAGTGAATGCCATTAAGGCCAACAAAAAAATCCCACAAAAAGTAAATCCCCATTTATTCATCATACTATAGATTCTTATATCAATCAATGTTGCAATACATGTGCCAAATGGCAGGCGACGATGCCAGCCGTTTCGGTTCTTAAACGACTTTCTCCTAATCCAACGGATTGGAATCCGATCTGTTGTGCGATTTCGACTTCCTTTCTTGAAAAATCACCTTCGGGACCAATCAGAAAAAGGATGTCTTTTTTTGATTCTGCTTGGTCTAGGAAATGCTGATTCCGTTCATCGACCCAACAAATATATTTATTGATGGGTTGATTCGCAATAGATGAGATGAAATCTTGGAAAGGAACCAAGGGATTCAATTGGGGCAAGTGGGCTTTCAAAGATTGTTTTGTGGCGGATAAAACTATTTTTTCCAGTCTGTCCAGCCTTATTTTTTTCCGTTCTGAGTGGTAGCAATCCAAGAAAGTGATTTCATCAATTCCGATTTCGGTACATTTTTCTAAAAACCATTCTGTTCGACTGATGTTTTTAGTCGGAGCGATGGCAATGTGCAAATGGAAATCCCATTTGTTTTTTTTATGATACTCTAGGATTTTTAACCAAGTTTCCTTTTTGTTCAAATCCGTGATTTCTGCCTTGTACCAATGTCCTTTCCCATCGATGAACGAAATGATGTCGCCCATTTTTTTTCTGAGGACTTTCGCACAATGTCGACTTTCCTCCTCTCCTAAGATGGCCCTTTTCCCTTGTATGTTATCTGTAAAAAAGAGTTGCATATTTATTCAAATTCATCTACAAAGATAGTATTAGTATTAAAACTCCTGTTGTTGGACTTAAATTTGCTCGGTTTTGCAACAAAATCACTTTAAGAATTGTCCTTTAGGATGAATTAAAAACTCGAATATGAAAAATATGTACACCCTAGTTTTCTGTTGTCTCAGCTTTTTGATAACAGCTCAAAACTCGATTTCCGGAAAATTGTTGGATGAAGAAGGCAATGGAATTTCTTTTGCCAATGTGGTTTTGAATCATGCAGCAGACAGCAGCATGGCGAAGGTGGAATATACCCAAGATGATGGTAAATTCGAATTGTTTGGAATTTCTAATGGAGATTATTTCTTATCGGTTAGTTATGTAGGGTATAAGGAATATATCAAAACTTTATCCTTGAATAATGAAGGGAAAGTAGAATTGGGAGATATTTCATTGGAAGTATTATCCAATGAGTTAAAGGAGGTGACGGTAAGCGCTACTCGCCCGATTTTAGAAGTGAAACCAGATAAACTTATTTTTAATGTCGAAGGTAGTATAAACGCCCAGGGGAATGATGGACTTGAATTATTGCGTAAGGCTCCAGGAGTTGTTATTGATAATAATGATAATATTTCTTTAGCTGGAAAAAGCGGTGTAAGAGTTTATATCGACGGGAAACTTTCCCCTCTTGGGGGAGAAGATTTGGCGAATTATCTGAAAAGCATGGATAGTTCCAATATAGATAATATCGAAATCATTACCAATCCTTCTGCAAAGTACGATGCTGCCGGAAATGCCGGTATTATCAATATCCGATTAAAGAAAGATAAGAACCACGGGACGAATACAACGCTTACCGCAGGATATGGGGTAGGGGAAGTGCAGGTATATAATGCGGGTGTTACGTCTAACTTTAGAAATAAGGTGGCGAATGTTTTTGGTTCGTATAATTATAATGGCGGTTCTAATTTTTGGGAAATGGATAGTTATAGAGAATTAAATGGAATTGCTTATGATTTTGATATGGAGTCAAGAGGACCAAGAAGAGGTAATTTTTTGAAATTCGGAACTGACTTTTTTATCAATAAAAAAAATACACTTGGTTTTTTAATTGATGGTGGTGCAAATTATTATGATCGAAGAACAGAGAGTTCTAATCACATGTCAACGGTAGGTGTAGAAGGTGTGGACAGTGTTTTGGTTTCCAATACATCGTCTATTACGAAACAAAATAATTATAATTTTAATTTGAATTATAAATATGATATCGGAAAAGATAAATCTTTGAATTTTGATGCGGATTATGGTATTTTTAGAAATAAAAGAGAAGAGGATCAACCCAATGTGTATCAATTAACAGATGGTACTTTTTTATCTGAACGTAATTTTTATACAGAGTCTCCAACGGACATTGACATACTTACCTTTAAATTGGATTATGAACAACCCTTGTGGGACGGGCAACTGGGAGCAGGAGCCAAAACTACGATCATTAATACCGATAATATTTTTGATTTTTATGATGTAGACAACGGTATTAATGTACTAGACGTTGATCGAAGTAGTCGGTTCGAATACAAGGAAAATGTAAATGCCATTTATACCACCTATTCGCATAAATTGGGGAAATTTAATTTGTCCGGAGGGTTGCGTATTGAGCAAACGAATACCGAAGGAGAATTGACGAGTTATGTCCCTGAAAATGATCCTGAACCCGTAAAAAGAAATTATATCGACTTTTTCCCCTCAGGAGGAATCAGCTACCAACCCAACCGGAAAAATACATTTTCTCTAAATTATAGCCGAAGATTGGATCGCCCTAACTATCAGAACCTTAACCCATTTGAATACAAGACCAATGAACTGTCATTCCGTACCGGAAACCCTTTTCTAAGACCACAGTACACACACAACGTTAGTTTGTCCCATACCTTCAATTATAGATACACCACGACCCTTGGTTTCAGTAAGACCAATGATATGATGTCGAGGGTAGTAGAAACCGATGGAAGGGCTTTAATTCTGAATTGGCTGAATATAACCGAACAATTTAATTATTCCTTGACGTTTAGTGCTCCCATTACGATTACCAAATGGTGGAGTAGTTTTACCAATTTATCAGCGTTCCATTTATATAATCGAGCCACTAAAAATGAAGAAATCGAAAATGTAGATGTGAAAGTGACGGCTGCATCGTATTATACACAACATACCTTTTCTTTGCCTTGGAAATTAAAATTCGAACTTTCTAGCTGGGGGTCTTCTCCTTCCATTTGGGGAGGGGTGTTCAAAACAAGAGCGAATTTTAGTATTGATACAGGAATCCAACGAAAATTTTTGGATAATAAATTAAATGTGAAATTAGCCGTAAGCGATATTTTTAAAATTGCCGGATGGGAAGGCACCAGCGAATATGGTGATGCTGTATTTGATAGTTCGGGGCGTTGGGATACCCGTAGGTTTAAAGTCAATGTTTCTTATTTCTTTGGTAATGAAAATGTGAAATCCAGAAAAAGAAAAACAGGTTTGGAAAGTGAAATAAAAAGAGCCGGAGAATCGGGAAATAATTAATAAATAAAAAAGGCATCGAAAAAAAATCGATGTCTTTTTTATTTAGAGAAATAAATTTCTTATTTTTTTAATGCCGGAATTAATCAAATATTTTTTGTGAATACAAGCTAATTCATTACCAATATATCTCCATTCTTTTGGGATATCGCACCAGGGAGCTAATTCTTGGGTCACGACAATAGTTTCTCCATTTTCCAATTCTATTTTAGAATTCAAGCTAATGGTATTGGACGTTCCTGAATTACTTCTGCTACTATTTCCATAAACGTGGGTAGCATCATAAGGGCTCATAAAACTTCTTTGTACGGGAGGGTTGAAATTGTAGCTCCACCCAAAATCAATCTTTTTTATTTTCTTTTGATTTCCTCCAAAATTAAAATAGGACTCCTTGTTGTTTTTTTCAATACTTAATTTTCCATCGCCTTTCAATAAAAATATCAATTGTAAAATAAAAAGAAGAATGGCAGGTATAGCTATACCATACACTTTTATTAAGCTAAAAAATACAGCAGCAACAAAAACGGGAATCAATCCATTACTGATAAAATGAGTAAAAGATTTAGGGCGGATATATGTGGTTTCGAATCGTTTCATGTAAGTTAGGATTTGTTACTTTTAAATTATGACAAACCCATGTCTAAAACCCATTTTTACGATAAACCAAAGCGTTTATTCGATAAAAGTAAAAAGGCTGTTTATCTACTACCAAATAGCAAACTACCGATTCGAACCATCGTGCTACCTTCTTCTATGGCAATTTTATAATCACCCGACATGCCCATGCTGATTTCTTTAAAAGAAACATTTTCTAAGAAGACATTCGCCTTCAAATCTTCATAAATCGATTTTAAACGGCGAAATTCTTCCCTCACCTGAACCATATCATGAGTAAAAGTAGCCATGCCCATCACACCGACTATCTTTACATGTTGGAATTGGAAAAACTCGGATGATTGTAGAAAAGAAGAAATATCGCCCAATTGCATTCCGAATTTAGAATCTTCTTCTGCAATTTTGAATTGTAGCAGGCAATCGATAACTCGTTCTTGTTTTCGAGCCTGTTTCTCAATTTCTTTCAACAAGGCTATACTTTCCACAGAATGTATCAATGATACAAATGGCGCGATATATTTGACTTTATTTTTTTGTAGGTGTCCAATCATATGCCATTCTATGTCCTTTGGTAGTTCTTCGTATTTTTGCACCAGTTCTTGTACACGATTTTCGCCGAATACCCGTTGTCCTTGTCCATACATGTCCAAAATGGCAGTTAAGGGTTTGGTTTTGGAAACGGCAACCAAAGTCGTGTTGGTTTTTGATAATTCTTTTAAAATTGAATCTAGCATATGACTAAAGCTAAAGTAATGTTGATTAGAACGATCACAAATGTAAAAAAGCTAGGGGTAATATTGTTCATTCTTTTGTTAGGAGCTTGCGGTAAAGGAGAACAAGAAACCCCTGCTCATATATTATCGGGCGATATTTTATCAGAAATATTGGTAGATGTCCATATTGCCGAAGCATCTATTCAAACCCAGAAACTAGCAGTGAGAGATAGTATTGCTAAAAGTCTGTATTCCCATCTATTTAGAATCCATCAGATACAAGAAAAGGATTTTTACGATTCGATGGAATATTATGGAGGTTACCCTAAGAAATTACAAAAAATTTATGCAAAAACAACCGAAAAATTGAAAGAAAAGGAAGAAGCATTAAAGAAAAAACGAGATTCTAATATCAATAAAGAGAACAAAGATAGAAAAGGGCAAAAAAATAAAGCTCCTCATTAGGTAGGAAGGAGCTTTAAAAGACTTATGAGAGAATAATTAAAAGGCAATTCAATCACAAATATATTGTATTCATTGGCTTTAAATGTTAATGGGATATGAATGGAAGCAGATAAAGTATGAAATTGACTTTTTACGTGTTTAACGTAAAAGGATAATTTAGTAATAGCCCCAATTGTCACTATCAAGGATAAAACTGAAGTGGATTTCGTGGCTGTCACCCAAGAATGAGTTCCAGGCAGTGAACTGGGTAGAATAGGAATAACCGAAACGATATTGTTCATTGAGGTAAACTCCTAGTTCTCCGGTAACCATCTTTGAGGTAGCGAACCCAACTCCGACAATAAACCACTCGTTGAGCAATGCTCGGAGGTTAAAATCGAGATGCAAAGGACTATGAAACGAATATTTAGCCCAAATGGAAGGCATGAGGAAATTTTCCTCATAATGGCCCAGAGGTATTTTACCATATAATTGCCCATACAAATGTTGTTCACGGCCAATAGGAGAGGTGTCTCCATCTGCCTTGAATTGGGAAGTAAGACCCAAGAGCTGAGGGGCGGAAAATCCGAATCCCATAAAAGAATTATAGTAAAAAATACCCGCGCCCAAATCAGGGAGGAAAGAAGAGGATTTGTCACCAATGACTAAAGGATCTTCAATATCATTGACAATAAGTTCATTCCCATTTAAGCGGAATTGAGCAAAATTGGCTTGTACTCCAAAGGAAATGAAATGTGATTCACCTCCCCAAGATTCCATTTCTATGCTATAGGCGTAATTGATGCCAATGCCATTGGTCATGCTTGGACCAACCCGATCATGAACGAAATAGCCTGATAATGCCATATTGTAATCTTCCCTGAAACGGTGGGTGTCGAAAGTGGCAAAGGCCGTCATGGGAGCTTTGGGCATTTTGGTCCATTGATAACGATACATTAGCCCTACTACTTCATCACCTTCCACACCCGACATGGCAGGATTGACCACAAAACCAAAATTCCGATATTGTTGGAATTGTGGTAATTGTTGAGCTGTTACCTCTATCAGCCCAAGCAAGAAAAATAATGATATGGCGAAAATCCGAAGCAAATGATTAAATAGATTTATCTATTTTGGAATTTTTACAAACGGTAATTTAACCACTTTTGCCGGAAATTTTTTATTTCTCATCACAATTAATATATCTGTATCTACCGATGCACTTTCTTTTTTTACATAACCCATGCCAATCGGATGACCCAAACTAGGGGAAGAAGTACCACTTGTTACTTCTCCTATGACATTGCCATTTGTATCTTCGATAGGGTAGCCCTGCCTAGGAACCCTCTTGTCTCCCAGAGTAAAACCGACGAGGGTTTTTGATATTCCTGCCTTTTTCTGTGATTGGAAAATATGCCTAGAATTGAAATCGCCTTTTTTCAATTTGGTAATCCAACCCAGACCGGCTTCGATGGGCGAGGTTGTGTCATTGATGTCATTACCATAAAGACAATATCCCATTTCAAGACGAAGGGTATCCCTCGCACCTAGACCACAGGGCTGTATTCCGAATTCTTCACCTGCTTGGAACAGAGCATCCCAAACCTCTCCAGCTTTATCTTTAGGAATATATAATTCGAACCCACCGGAACCGGTATAACCAGTCGCGGAAACAATTACATCCTTCACCCCAGCAACTTCTCCGATACGGAAATCATAGAATTTTACAGAAGAAAGGTGGACATTCGTAATTTTCTGAAGGCATTCATCTGCTTTTGGACCTTGTACGGCCAAGAGGGCAATATCATCCGAAATGTTTTCCATTTTGGCTCCGAAAGAAGCATTGTTTTCAGAAATCCAATTCCAATCCTTTTCCATATTGGATGCATTCACAACCAATAGGAATTTTTCTTTTCCGGTACGATAGACAATTAAATCATCAACAATACCTCCTTCTCGATTGGGCATGCAAGAATATTGGGCATCACCAATTTCGAGTTTCGAAGCATTGTTCGATGTGATTTGTTGCACCAAAGCCAATGCCGAAGGCCCAGAAATGACAAATTCTCCCATGTGGGATACATCAAATACACCCACGCCATTTCTAACACAGGCATGTTCTTCCTTTATGCCGGTGTAACTAATAGGCATGTTGTATCTGGCAAATTCAGCCATTTTAGCTCCTAACTCGATGTGTTTTTGGGTCAAGGCAGTATTCTTCATTTTTGTTTTGATTTTTAATTAGAATTTGATGACGACTTTTTCGATAACATCACCCATTTGGCTATTGTGGACTATATCCATCCCTTCGCGCACTTTTCCGAATATCGTATAATTTCCGTCCAGATGAGGGGTCGGGCTATGTGTGATGAACCATTGTGTGCTCTCTGTATCATTTCCAGCTGATGCCATCCCCAAATATCCTTCATCATTATAATAATGTTGTCCTGAAAATTCGGAACGGATCGTGAAGGGAGCACTACCATATCCATCCCCACGACTACAACCTCCTTGAATCACAAAATTAGGGACGACCCGATGGATGGTTTTTCCATCGAAATAACCATCTTTCGCCAAACGGATAAAATTGGCAACAGAAGCCGGAGCGGATTGATGGAAAAATTCCAACACTATTTTTCCTTTATTGGTTTGGATAATTCCTCTTACTCGACTATTGAGGTTTTCAACCAATTCCCATTCTATCGGATGGTTGTATACCGGTTTGGTGTCTTTAATTGGATTTCCTTTTAAATAATCGATAGCTTTTTCTACTTCTTTGTAGGTTTCTATTTCTAAGGGAAGCGGGATGTTCATTAAAACGGTATCCATAAATGCAAAACCCTTATGTGAGAAAAATCCTTTGAAATCCAATTTGGAATTCTGGACAGCCGAAGCAGCAACAGTGATGGCTCCGGCATCTTTACTCATTAAAGCTTCTACCAAATATCTTTTGATTCTTCTAGCATCGGATGGGGCATTTTCTCCAAATGTTTTCCTAAAGTTTTTACTGGATAGAATTTTCACCAAACCATTTGCGCCGGCTGTCTTCAAAACCGGATCCTCATTATATAATCCAAGTTGGCGTATTTTAGGGTAATTCCATTCAAACTCAGATAGAGCATCCAGAATGGCAGCTTTTTCATAACGGTTGTTGGATTGATTGAACAAAGCTACGAGTTCCTCTGTCATGTTGGTTTTAGCAATCGTATAATAGACGCTCAAATTTTTATTGGCAGCAGCATATAATCTGTATTTAAGTCGCCAATCGTCTTTGATTTCTCGGGCTATATTCCGGTAGGTTCTTCCATCTTCAGAAATACCATTGTGATAGAAATAATCTGCCGCAGTATAAGCGACCATTGGATTTTTATCCTTGAGGGCATCAAAGACCAAAGTGGAAGAAGTGGTATCATATTCAAAAAAGCTCATAGCCCTCAGAATATTGATTTTTACTCTATAATCTTCTTCTTTTTTGAACACCTCTTTCAGGGTTTCTAAAGCTATATCTTGCTTGGATTTGGCAATACCGGTCACCAAAGCCATCCTGATATTATGGTTGGGTTCTTCTTTTACTTGTTGGCATAAATCAGCTACCGTACTATCTAATTCGATGTTTTTTGTTCGGTATAGATAATGGGAGGCCATCAGTCTTACCTCATGAGGAAATTTATCATTTTTGGCATAGTCCATCATTAACTTTGTTCCGGAATTATTCGAAATACCTCTCAATCCGAAACGGTAAATGCCACGGGTCTGTCCGAGTAAAAGCAAAGTATCTTTTTCACCATAGGTTTTGATGGAAGTCATCATGGATAAATGATCTTTATTTCCACATTTGCCCACTGCTTCCAGTATCATCCCATTAGATTGGGTGAACATTCTTAAACTGTCAAGTCTATCAAACGCTTCTAATAAAGGCTCCACAGATGTCGAATCGCCTATTTGACCCACGGCGTATATAGCGGATGCGCGTACATCATCTACCGGATCTTTCAGTAATGGATATAAATGCTCCAAACCATCTTTGTCTTTGGATGAAGCGAGTGCCTGACAAGCCACATAACGATAGGTAGGAATCGGAGATTTGAGGTAATTGGCAAGACTATCCGTATTTCTATGATCCTGATGATCGATTAGCCGTTTTAAAATGGAATCAGAATAATCGAGTTGTATATTAGTGAGGGTGTTTTCTTCATATGGCATACAACTCGCCCAGAAAAGAAAGGAAAATAGGAAAAGGTATCCCAAGTATTTCATATGGTGCATTTTAAATTCGGCACAAAGATAATTTCTTTATAAAATACATTGGAAAATGTTCTTCCTATTTTCCTTTTGATGTATGATTTTGCCTTTTATGGTTTAGAACTATTGACTATTCTTCGCTTTTCGGGCATCTCTAAAGCTCTTGATAAAGCTGGCCATAGCAATAATGGAGGTCAATAGCATCAAAACTATTCTGATGATGCCCAAGGTGTCTCCTTTGCCCAATTGAGATTTCAAGGGCATGAATAAAGCCAGTATTAATAAGAATGTCAATAAAACCACAATATGGGCAACTGCTTTATTCTCCTTTTTCAGTAAAGGGGTACAGATAAGAAAAATAACACCAAAAGCCGCAGGAATCAAAGCAGTTTTGGATGGTTCTATTCCTTCTGGAACCGAAAAGTAACCCCAAACGCTCAAGGCAATCAATACTACAGCATTCAGGATATTGGCAACATATGGTTTCATAATTTAAATTATTTTCAAGTTTTGGATTTAGGGAGTTCGCAAAAAACAATCTACGCATCTTGCTATAAATTTTGGTTTTCTCTGCGTTGTATTTCCTTTGAATAGCCCGCTATTCCACAGGAAATACGCCTTGATAAAATCAAAATTTTCAACGCAATATTGCAGACATTATTTATTTCCTCATCCCTAAATAAGGAATAATCCACAAAATAAAGTAAAGATCTTTATCTGAGAATTAATAATTTTTCAATCTTTCTATGATGGTCAATTTCTATATTTATAAAATATGTTCCATTGGATAAATGGGATAAGTCAATATCATCGGCTATTTTAATTCCTTGATATTGCCGAGTTTCCAATACTTGCCCTAAGGCGTTCATGACTTCCATACGGATGGTATTTTCCTTGAACAAAGACAAAGATAACTGGAAACTTCCCAGACTTGGATTCGGGGAAATATTCAAAGACTCCAATGGAGTTTCTTCAGTGAGAGATGTTGTAGCATCGACCGTTGCTTCTAATTGAAGGTTGCATCCATTGGCATCCGTCACAACAACAGAATAAGTGCCCGGAGGAAGGTTCGATGCCAGTACTGTATTGTTCCCATTGGACCATTGCCAGATATAAGGAGCAATCCCACCAGAGGTAGATGCCAGGATTGAGCCATTGTTTTCTCCATTAACCGCATGGCTTACCTGCATATCAACTACAATTGGGGTCGGTTCAGTTACTTCGAAGGATGTACCCGAAGAACAACCCAAAGAATCGCTGACGATAAGATTGTAATTGCCGGCAGTAATGCCACCTAAATCTTCAGTTGAGGTTCCATTGTCCCAAGAAAAAGAGTACGGTGGTGTTCCACCATTAATACCTACATTGATGCTGCCATCATCACCACCATTGCAATCCACATCATTGACGCTACCGGAAATCGAAATGGCACTGCTGCCTCCCAGCGTTGTTTCGGCAAAACCGAAACAACCATTCGCATCTTGTATGGTAACAGTATAGACTCCTGTCGGGATGTTGGTAATAACACTCGAATTGCTTCCGGTACTCCAAGAATAGTTATAAGGGAAGGTTCCTCCAGTAGCTACTGCAGTAGCAGAACCCGAAGATGCCCCACAATTGGCATTATTGGTATTGATAGAGGCATTGAGCTCCTCTAACTCGTCCACATTATAAATACCTAATGCGGAGGTTCCCTCATTATCGGTTACGGTAACGATAAAAGTACCGGGGCAAAGGTTGTCCAAAGCAGGGCCAGAATCACCATTAGACCAATCATAATTATAAGGACTCACGCCGCCAGAAGCTGTTGCTGTAACGGTTGCATCACAATTGAATGAACAAGAAATCCCTGTACCTGAGAAATCTATAGACAATACTAATTGGTTGTTCTCTCCAAAGGAAAAGAAGGGTAGGGAGAGAACCATTAAAAAAATCAAATATTTCATGATGATGTTGTTTAATTGCTTCAAAGTTACTAATCAATTCAGATTTATCAGTTAATTTTTTTTATTGGATATAATGAAAGCAGAAAAAAGTACGTTCATAAGCGGAACAACTTCATCATATCAAATATAACTACATGAAAATAAAGGCTGCTATTTGTACGTTTTTCCTGCTATTTTCTTTTTTACTTTTCTCACAACAAACCCAACGTCCTCCATTACCTTCTGATGCTAAAAAAGCCCCCAGAAGAGTAGCAGAAAATATGTATGACCTTACAGAATATCTGACAAAAAATAGTTCAACCGAAACAGAGAAAGCGGCTGCTATTTTTACTTGGATAGCGAATAACATTAAGTATGATGTTAAAGCGTTGCGTAAAAATAAAATTAAATATTATACACCCGAAGAAACATTGACTACCAAAAAAGGAGTTTGCATGCATTACTCTGAACTCTTTGCCGAAATGTGCAACATTGCGGGGATAAAAGCATTTGTTGTTCATGGTTATGCAAAAGGGTTCGGATATAGGAAAACAGAACCTTTTATACGGGCTAATCATGCTTGGAATATGGTTCGTTTAGAAAACGAATGGTTTTTGGTAGACCCGACTTGGGGAAGTGGATATGTTTGGTATGTGGATGTTTTGAGTAAGAAACAAACAAAAACGATTTCGCATAAATTAAGATTTTTTAGACATGTTCAAGAAAAATATTTCATGTCTGATCCTAAAGAAATGGCAGAAAGTCATTTTCCTTGGACGGCAGAATATCAGTTGTTGGAGGATCCGATAACCATTGAAGAATTCGAAAAAGATTCTATACTTGAATTTTCTGAGAATAGGAATTTTAATTATAAAAATATGATTGAAGAAGATGCCATTTTGAATCAAAAAGAATTCGAAATATTAAAGGGTTTCAATAGTAAAATTTATAATGGTAAAAATAATTTTGATAGGGCGGTTTCCATCATTTTGGAGAACTCGGAAAAAAATACAATAGAAGATTTTTCTGAAGATAAGGAACAAGAATATAATTCATTTATTAGAACCTTCGATGAAGCGATTCATTATTTGGAGGAGCATAGAGAAGTATTGAAGTGGGCTCATAAAAAAAGATTGAAAGAAATTTCTTATGTGAAATCGTTGGCGGTAAGGGCTTCGCAAAAAATTAAAAGTGATAATCCGACAAATGGAAAAAGGCCTTCGAAATATACAGAAAACTTTAAAAAGCAAATCATGAATTATGGTGATTCTAATGAAAGAATCAGCGAAGCACTAGGGAAGGTTCAAGAATATTTTTACGAATATAAAAGTAAATCCGAATTGGATTTTCAAGGGAATGAAAATTGGGATACCCTCGTGATGAAAAATAAAGAATACGAAGAATTGTTGCAAAAATACCAATCTCATTTTGATAGTTTGATGTTCCAGAAAATGATAGTCGCCGATAAAATGTATGAAGGGGAAGGTTTAATGGCAGGGATGATAAATGATTATGATGTCTCAATAACGGAAAACGAATTTTTGGAAAAATTATCCATTCTGAAAAAAATGAAAGAAGAACAAAGAGCCATTCGAAAATCGATTTCAAATACGGGCAAAAAGGTATCTGAAAAATATTCCATTTTAAGAAAAGAATTTTCAGAGAAAAGAAGGAGATATAAACAATTGATTAGAAAAGTAAAAAAGAATGATTCTTTGGATAAAGAAAAAATAGAAAAAGAATATTCCAGAACTTGCCATAATTTAATGGCTATTTATAAATCAAAAATTCATTCCAATCAATTAAAAATAAATTATAATAAAATTCGAATCGATCAAATTTTTAGATTGTTTGGATATTATAAAAAAATAATGAAGGATAGAAAAAAATTCGATAAGGAAACGGATAGATATAATACTGCATTATTGAATATCGAAAATGATAAACATGCCAATGAAATAGCTACAAGAATCAAATGGAAATCTGAAGCGTCGAAAGAAAAGAATATGTATAAGGGGTTTTTGAAAAGAATTGAACGGATGGAAATTCAAGCCAGTAAAAATGTATTCCCATCCGTTCAATAATATTTATCCATAAGTCTTAGCCCAAGCCATAGCGCCTCCGGTAAGATTTTTGGTGTTGGTGATGCCGGCATCCCTCAAAAAAGCTTGTGCGGTTTTACTTCTTTTTCCTGAACGACAATGAAGAATGATTTCTTTTTCTGCCATATCTTCAAAAGCACCGGTTTGTATTTGACTAGGAACACTACCAAGTGGAATTAATTTTCCACCCATGTTATATTCTTTGAATTCTTCCGGTTCCCGAACGTCGATTAAAACAAAATCGTCTCCCCGATCCATTTTTGCTTTTAATTCTTGGACTGTAATATCTTCCATGGGTGTTCCTTTCAGTTTTTTAAAAAAATCAAAAATCATAATGAAATAAATTATTCACAAATATAAAAAATGTAGTCTGAATTCAGGCTACATTTTTTACAAAACAGTAGAGATTATTACGAATTGTAATTAAAGTGAGTTTTAATTACTCCGCTGCATGGGTGATGATTTCCTCTTCAGTAAGTTCCCTGAACGAAAATTTATAACCTTCATAAACGGCAATACCGTAAAAAAGTAAATCCATCGGGTTGAATGTTTCCATCATAATGCTAGGGATGGCGCCAAAATCAATAAGCGAAAGTGTTTCGAAATAACCGAGCCCTTCAGCATTGCCAATAAAGCCAATGATAGAAAAGAAATTACCCAACAAGCAACCGAAGAGTGCAAATAATGCACCGCTAATTCCGAATATTTGATCGAGTCCTTTTCCGGCATACCGGATGGCGAAGCCAACACCTAATCCGAGGGCAATTGCCATGATTCCGATTTGATATTCTGTACTAACCGTTATTGCCGCCCAAATGAGGGCACATACGATAGCTGAAACCAAGCCGGCAACTAAACCCATGGGTAAGTTTTGTTCCTGCTTGAGTTGTTCAATGTACTGATCCAATTTTTCTTGACTGATGGTGATTTCCTGAGGCTGTGCTTCTACAGTAGAAAGATCTTTTTCTTCCCTGTTTTCTTGTTGATCTTTGTTTTCCATTTTTTGGAATTTTAAAAAGTGAGAAAATAAATTGTTTTGTTATATTTTTATTCATGAAAACATGAACGATAGGATAACCATAAGAAAATGGAGATTAGTTCCCTTCCATCCATTTGGGTTTTAATTTCTTTATTTTTTTATGGATGGGGCAAGTTTCTTTGTGGGCACCTTTTAGATAACCCGTACTCATTAAAAATTCGTTTGTGATTTCTCCTCCGGTAAATTTGAATGTTTTTTTAAAAAGTTTTACCCATTCATCTTTTGTTTTAGGGTGGTTTAAATCCAACCAGTTTTGGAAAGAACCATGTTCTTTTTGCAACGCCATAATTTGTTGCGCATTATGGATGGCCGCATTCACCTTTAATTTATTGCGGATAATGCCAGTATCTTGTAGTAAACGTTCTCTGTCTTTTTCGGAGTATTTCGCTACCTTCTTAATATTGAATTTTGAATAAGCTTTGAAAAAATTATCCTTCTTTTTCAAAATAGTTTCCCAAGATAATCCTGCCTGATTAATTTCCAAGATCAGCCGCCCAAATAGTTCATCATCCGAACTGAGGGGGAAACCATATTCGGTGTCGTGGTACATTTTATGGACGTTGTTTTCGTCTTTGTCCTGTACCATGTTGCAATAGGAGTTGCCGTAATCCATATATTTAGCGTTGGATGATGATTTTTTTATGATAAATCCGTCCAGTTTCCCATTCTCTGATTCGAATGAAATATAAACCCGGGTTCAAATGGACAACAGGTACAAATTCCATGAATTCAGTATCCAGAACTCTTCTTCCCGAAATATCAGATATTTCGATACTGCCATTAAATACATCCTTGGATTCAAAAACCAAAACCTCATTGGCAGGGTTCGGATAAATTCGGAATGCATCATCTGCATTGAAATGTTCTTGCAAAGAAGTAGTGAAAATGTCTCCTCCTCCAATTACCGGGCGAAGAACGATCGCTCCTTGCAGCGTTTCTGGGAAAGGCTCCCAACCACCACCAGCATTAAAGAAATTAAATTCACTGGCACTAGGGGTATTTCTATCGAATCCAATCGGAATCGGAGTTTCTGTTTCTGTTCTTTGTTGCCAAGCGATATAAAAATCACCAGGAGGCAAAAGTATGGGGGCTAAATGTCCTTGAATATCTTTTAACGTATAAGTGGTGATGCCTTGCAAGGTGTCATTAGCCGAAAATTCATCTACATAAATAGGGCTTTGGAAATCAGCGGTATAGATGGGTTCTGAATTTAAATCCAAATAAACTTTTAGATTAAATAATTGTAACGTAGCATCGCCGGCAACGTGTGGTATATGCATTTGGATGGCTTTGATAGAATCAGCAACATTCAAATGATATTTTACAGCAATTTCAGTACCGGGGTTTTGAGCTTTCACATTCG
>JAHDDR010000250.1 GCA_020629255.1 Saprospiraceae bacterium
CACCCAAATAAGACCAAAAAACAAAAATATAGAAACTAAGGCTATACCTACTTTAGCAGCCATTATTTGCTTTTTTAATCCTTCTTCTTTAGCCCCTTTTAGCAACATAATGAATAATGGTAATGAAAAGAAAAATATTGGAAATATTAAATAAGCAATAATTAGTGCAATATTTATTCTTGTTGCATTGCCTGTCTTCTTCTTTTCTAATTTCCGAATCCTTTTCTTCATTATTTTGGTAATTATCCGTTGTAGAAAAGGTTTCTTTTTGGGTTTTATTTCTTCCTTTTTTTCAGTCGATTTTACAATAGCACTGTAAGCATCATTTGGTATGCATAAAATGATTGTGAGAACCATTCCAAAAATAATATTGAATTTTAATGATAGGTTTTTCATAACATGAATTTTAGATAAATGAAGTTTCTGAATAAAAAAATCTTACGTAAATCTAATTCCATTTCTAGTTCTCAAGTTTGCAAAAAACGCAAAAATCACATTTAATATTATGGTTATTTGCCAAATGGGTTTATAATTTTTATGGATTATTTCGATTTTCATATATGCAAATAATGATTTATATTAGCGAAGCTATTTTTTATAAAACTACCTATATGAAAAGATTTTACTTACTCCTCATAGTTCCATTTTTGATTCAAGAAAGTGATTCCCAAACACCCAATTGGGCAGAAGATGTATCCTGTTTACTCTATACACATTGTACCAATTGTCATAATCCGAATGGGGTGGGCCCCTTTTCTTTACTGGATTATACCGATGCCTACAACAATAGGTTCACCATTCAATACAATGTGAATGAAGGCATCATGCCTCCTTGGCCGCCAGATCATAATTATGTTTCTTTTGCTCATGAAAAAGTCCTTACAACAGACGAAATCCAAGTGATAAATGATTGGGTGAATGCCGGAGCTCCACAAGGAGATCCGAACCTGGCACCTTTGCAACCCACATATAATTCAACGGAAGTGATAGAAAACCCAGATTGGGTGGCCCAGATTCCGGCATATACATCACAAGCCTCCTCTAGTGATGATTACCGTTGTTTTGCGATTGAAAATCCAGGAACCTCTGATAAATATATTACCAGTTGGGAAGTCGTACCTGGAAACGTAGAAATTGTACATCATGTTCTAATATTCAAAGATAGCGGGAGTGGTCCCTCCAATAATGACAATGGTGATGGATATCCTTGCTTTGGAGGAACCGGCAGTCCGACATCGGTTTACATCGGTGGCTGGGCACCTGGGCAAGGTTCCATTCATTATCCGGATGGAATGGGAGTAAAACTTGCTCCTGGGGAAACCATTGTTCTTCAGGTCCATTATCCGACAGGGAGTGCTGGGCAAATTGATGATGCGACAAAAGTAAATTTCGAATTTTCCGATGTTGCCGTTAGAGAAGTGAGCAGTGAGTTTATCCTCAATCATTTCACAACTCTAACCAATGGTCCCTTGTATATTCCGGCCAATACCACTCGTACCTTTTATTCCGAATATACACTACCTGCCGATTTGACTTTCCTTTCCGTTTTTCCGCACATGCACCTTATCGGAAGGAGCATCAAAGCCTATGCGGTTACACCCGGAGGAACAACCATTCCTTTAATAGATATTCCCGAATGGGATTTCGAATGGCAAGGCAACTATGATTTCAGGCAGCCCTTGTATTTGCCGGCAGGAACGACATTGTATGGAGAAGCGTTTTATGACAACACGACCAATAATCCCTACAATCCAAGCAATCCGCCCATTAATGTTTCTGCCGGAGAAGCTACAAATGATGAAATGATGCTGATTGCTTTTGCATACTTGCCGTATCAGAATGGAGATGAGAATATTGTCGTGGATACATCGACCACCACTATTAATTATTGTGATACCCTGACGGTTCCCGAAAATAATAATTTATATGTGGATCATACGGCAACAGGAATGAATGATGGTTCATCATGGGCAGATGCATTTACCGATTTACAAGCTGCTATGGCCGTAGGCTTAGGTAAAACCATTCATATAGCTGAAGGAATATATTACCCAACGTCTGGTACAAGTAGGGGGGCTGAATTTAAAATTCCTTCGGATGCTACGGTCCTAGGTGGTTATTCTTCCGGAGGTGGAACTAGGGATCCCGAATTGTATGTAACAGAACTTTCCGGAGATATAGATGGCATTGCCGGTTTTGAAGGAAATTCTTTTCATGTCGTTAAATTAGCGAATGTATCCAATGTCATAGTTGATGGATTGACGATCCGGGACGGTGCGGCAACCAATACTTCTTCCTTTGCTCGGGCAAGAGGAGGAGGTGTGTATTGTATCGGGTCGACGGTTACTTTTAATGATGTAAAGTTCAGATGGAATAAAGCGATTTATGGTGGGGCTTGTTTTGCTACCCTTTCTCCGAATGTGACTTTCGAATCTTGTGATTTCAAAAATAATATTGGTGATTATGCCAGTTGCCTTTATCATAGCAACGAAACCAATATGTATATTTTAAATACGAGGGTTGTTGGAAATAATGCTTTGGTTCGTTGTTCTATGGAAGCAAACAACTCTTTATATACAAGGATAGAAAATTCTGTTTTTGCTGATAATTCTTCCCAGCTTTCGAATGGCTTGGCATTTATTGCTACCACTAGAGATGCCAGTGCGGATATTTATAATACGACCATACTTGGGGAAACAAAAGATAAATATTTATTGACCGCCCAAATCGGCTTCGGAGATCAGTTGGATATTAATATTTATAATTCGATCATTGCCCATTTGAATCCGACGTTCAATAAGCAGTTTTTGGCACACAACAACAACATCTATAATTTAAATACATACAATTGTTATATACAAGGAAGTTCGGTAATGGGGAACCCTTCCGGAAACCTTTATGAAGATATGGCTGGTCCCTTGGTTTTAAATGCCGACTTTTCTTTGGATCCTTGTTCTCCCGGAATTAATGCCGGAAATAATACATATGTGCCAATGGCTACAGATATAGATGGAAATACTCGTATGGTAGGAACAGTAGATATAGGAGCTTATGAAGCCCAAACGGGTTGTGGAGGTATGAAACAAATGGCCACGAAAGGATATTTTATTTTCCCTAATCCTACAGATGGTGAATTGAGGGTTAATTCCAATTCTAATAAAATTATAGTTACTATTTTTGATGCCCAAGGAAAAAGAAAATTCATGAGCCAAGAAAAAGAATTGGATATTTCCATGTTATCACCGGGATTATATTTCGTGAGAATCGAAGATGAAAATGGAATTTTAGGCACTGAAAAAATTGTGAAAAAGTAAACTACCACCACCAAAGGTAGTTGCTTTAATAAAAATAGCCGGTAGATAAATGTATATAATAACCGGAAACATCATAGCTAATGGTGGCATGTGTATGTTCCATTTTCCATTTGGGCTTATAGCACAAACCCAATATAATAATCAGGTAGCCAACTAAAAGAGAAATTTTGGAAATGGACAAAGGCATGTTTTGGCTTTATGAAGGTTGAAGTGGTGTATAAATATAGTCGTAAACTCGAAAAATTAAAAACGAAGTAGGTTGATTGCATCAAAATAGGAATAAAAGTAAAATCTGTTAGCTTTATGAAAT
>JAHDDR010000251.1 GCA_020629255.1 Saprospiraceae bacterium
AAGAAGAACTAGAAGCCAATCCTGCATTAGATGAAGGTGAAGAAAACGAAAGTGAGACCGAATTCACAGCAGATGATTTGAGGGATGATGAAAGATTCATGAAAAGTGATGATAAACCTAATGATACAGAAGCAGGGGAAAGCGTTATTGATGAGTCTATTGAAGAATACGATGCAAAAAAAGAAGAAAATGTAGAATTGGATGAATTCATCAACGAATACATGGAAGATGATGTAGCTAGCTACAAATTAAGCATCAATAATTATTCTTCTGATGATGAAGAAAAAACCATGCCCATGGCTGTCGAGAACAGTTTCCATGAGCATATGGAAAGACAATTAGGTTTAATCAGATTCAAAGACGAAAAAGAACATATCATTGCTGAACAAATCATTGGTAGTATAGATGATGATGGCTATTTGAGAAGGGAAATTATTTCCATTGTGGATGATTTGATGTTCTCTCAAAATATTTTTGCTTCTGAAGAAGAAATAGAGAAAGTTCTAAAAAGAATCCAATTAATGGATCCTCCGGGTGTGGGGGCAAGAACCCTACAAGAAGCTTTATGCCTTCAGCTGGAAAGAAAAAATGAAAATGATGAAATTCCTTATGATGAGAAAGCTTCTATAAGATTAGCATATAGAATTGTAAAAGATTATTTTTCCGAATTTTCTAAAAAACATTATGCCCGCCTGCAAAGACAATTGAATATCAACGAAAGACAATTGAAAAAAGGTGTGGATGAAATCTTGAAATTGAACCCAAAACCGGCAAGTGGATATGCTTCGGGTAAAAACTCCAGAGCAGTACATTACATCGTTCCTGATTTTACCATCAGCAACAGAGATGGGGAATTGGAACTAGAATTGAATTCTCGGAACGCTCCGGATTTAAGAGTGAATGACCACTATAGAGATATGCTCCAATCATACTCTCACACGAAGAAAGAAGAAAAAAAATCCAACAAGGCACAAAAAGAAGCGGTGATGTTCATCAAGCAGAAAATAGATTCTGCAAAATGGTTCATTGATGCCATCAAACAAAGGCAACAAACGATGTACAGAACCATGTACACCATCTTGCAATTACAACATGATTACTTCTTGACCGGAGATCAAAGAAAGCTCCGTCCAATGATATTGAAAGATATTGCAGACATGACCGGTTTGGATATTTCCACCGTTTCAAGGGTCGCTAACTCAAAATATGTCCAAACCGAGTTTGGAACAAAAAGACTAAAAGACTTTTTCTCAGAGTCCATCCAAACTAAAGATGGAGAGGAAGTATCTACACTGGAAGTGAAAAAGATCTTGACGGATATCATCAGCAATGAAAATAAAAGAAAACCATTGTCGGATGAAAAACTGAAAAATCTTCTTCGGGAAAGAGGATACAACATTGCCCGCAGAACGGTAGCCAAATACCGCGAACAATTGGGCATTTCTGTAGCAAGGCTCAGAAAAGAATTATAATTTTTTATTACTAGACAACCAATACTGAATATAGGGGGGCTCGGAATGTCGGGTTCCCTTTTTTATTTTTCAGGTAAAGGTTTTTCAAGCAAAGAAGGAAGTTCCGGCACCAGATTCTTCACATCAGTTACAAAATTTTTAGTAGATTGATCCACCTCATTCAAACTATCCCATATCAAGGAATAGACGGAAGAATCGCCCTCGAAAAGAGTAATATAATGTGTTTTGGTGCCAGTAGCACCATCTTCGATTTTTTCTGCCGTTCTTTCCAAACCGGAAGATTTCTTTTTCAAATCTTCAAATTGGATGGAAGTAATAGGATAGGTCTCATCTGCTAAAGTAGTACCATAAACATCCACCATGCAATTTACACGATCGGAAGTTGCCACCAAAGAATAACTGCGATGATATTGTGGAGGAGTGGAACTATCACTGAACCGATATTCGATCCGATCTACATGCTCGAAATTTCTTTTTCCTTCTTCCATTCTTGGTTGGGGATTACATGAGAAAATGGCTAAAAATACAAAGCTCATTAGGATAGGGAAGATTAATTTCATATCTAAATGATTTTGAAGTATGACAAAACAAAGGAACTATTATTTTTGCAAACTAATTAACAAGACTAAAGTAAAATTTTTGATTTAAATATCCCAAAGAACCTAATTATTCATTTTTATAAAATTATCTAACATGTATCGGACTCACAAATGCGGAGATTTACGCATGGAACACGTAGGACAGGAAGTAACACTAAGCGGCTGGGTGCAAGGATCAAGAGACCTCGGCTTTATGATGTACACCGACCTGCGAGATCGATACGGCATTACCCAACTCATCTTTAACGAAGAAAGCACGTCGGAAGAATTGTTCGAAAAAGCAAGAACATTGGGAAGGGAATTTGTCGTACGAGTGAAGGGAACGGTCTTGGAACGTAAATCCAAGAACCCGAACATCCCTACCGGAGACATCGAAATCGCAGTGAGCGATTTGGAAATTCTTAATGCCTCTAAGGTGCCACCTTTTACCATAGAGGACGATACAGACGGCGGTGATGATTTAAGAATGAAATATCGCTACTTGGATTTGAGAAGGAAAATAGTACAGGAAAAAATTGTTTTCCGTTCTAAGGTTGCTGTAGAAACCCGTAACTTTTTATCCAAACGGGATTTTGTAGAAGTAGAAACGCCCGTTCTTATTAAAAGTACACCCGAAGGAGCCCGGGACTTCGTCGTTCCTAGTCGGATGAACAAAGGACAATTCTATGCCCTACCCCAATCACCCCAGACCTTCAAGCAAATTTTGATGGTCGGTGGATTCGATAAATATTTCCAACTTGTCAAATGTTTTAGAGATGAAGATCTACGGGCGGATAGACAACCCGAGTTTACACAAATAGACTGCGAAATGTCTTTCGTAACCCAAGAAGATATTCTCAACACCTTCGAAGATTTGACTCGTTATTTATTTAAGGAGTGCAAAGGCTTGGATTTACCGGAATTTCCTAGAATGACCTACGACGAAGCCATGGAAAAATATGGTTCGGATAAACCGGATATCCGCTTCGGAATGGAATTCCATAATTTGAATGATCTGGCAAAAGGAAAAGGTTTTCCTGTTTTCGATAATGCCGAATTGGTAGTAGGGATCAATGCGGAGGGACAGGCAGAAAATTATTCGAATAAGGACATCAAAAAATTGACGGAGTGGATGCAACGCCCTCAGATTGGAGCTAAGGGGCTGGTCTATGTCAAAATTAATAAAGATGGTTCTATCAAATCGAGTGTAGGAAAGTTCTATTCGGATGAGGATTTGAAAGCGTGGGCAGAAAAATTCAATGCCCAACCCGGAGACATGTTGTTGATATTATCCGGAGAGGATGAGAAAACCCGCAAACAAATGAACGAACTTCGTTTGGAAATGGGAACAAGAATGGGCTTACGGAATAATGAAGAATTCAAACCCTTGTGGGTCGTCGATTTCCCCTTATTGGAATGGGATGAAGAATCGGAAAGGTTCCATGCTATGCACCACCCGTTCACTTCTCCAAAAAAAGAAGATATGCAACGAATGATGGAGGGCGATCACGAAACCATGAAATCCCTTCGTGCCGATGCCTATGACTTGGTGATCAATGGTGTTGAAATTGG
>JAHDDR010000063.1 GCA_020629255.1 Saprospiraceae bacterium
TCGCATCGCAGGCATCGCTCGCTGACAAGGCGTTGGCAGCAGGCAAAGAAGCACCACACTCGACGCTCGTAGCGCCGGGCACCGGATCATCTATCGTAGGCGCTGTCGTATCTGTTATCGTGATTACCTGCGTAGCAGTTGTTGTATTGCCACAAGCATCTGTTACTGACCAAGTTCTAATAATATCTCCTAGACCACAAGCATCCAAACCTGTATTATCATCACTGGGTAAACCTGTTGAAGTGGCTCCATCGCAATTATCTGTTGCTGCTAGAGCAGCACCTGTTGGAATCGTATTTCCACATTCTATACTAGTTGCACCTGGAATTGGATCGGTTATAGTTGGTCCCGTATTATCTATTACATCAAAAGTAGTAGAATTCATATCACAACAATTGGATGCTACAGAACAATCGGCGAAGGTGCTAATATTTACACTTATTGTTGGAATAGTAGCTGTTCCTCCTGTTAAATAGTTATAACTATATATAGTGTATGTATTTCCACAAGAAAAAGGTGCCGTTGGTGCTGTAAAATCGCCATTGGCATCAATTTGTAAGATAACTCCTGCGGCATCTGTCATAAAGAAGGTTTGCGTGTATGCTGCATCTGTCTGGTTACCTGTGGTACTTCCTGTTATTGTGCTTCCTGGACAGATCGTTGGCGAAGAAACTGCAGCTGTACCAGCATTAGGATCGCAACATTCGGTAACTGTTCCTGTTCCTGAACCTGGAGCCGTACAACCATTGTCATCTGTAACTGTAGTTACAGCATAAGAGCCTGCTACTGTAGCATCTAATGTATATATATATGGTCCTGTTCCCGTTACATCACCTGATGTAATTGTAATATTTGTATCTGATCCACCATCTATTGTATATGTTAGATCCCAGGGAGCTGTGCCTGTTAAGGTAATTGTTAAGTTTGCTGGTGTAGTACATAAATCATCTGTGCCACTAATTACTGCTGTGGCGGCGGGATATACGACTACTTCAACTAATGTAGGAGGACCTACACAGTTGGTTGGAGCAGGTCCCGTTGCTTGTACGCTATAAGTAACTGTCGCATCTGTAGAACCTGTATTCGTAAGTGCTTGTACTATTGTTGAACCTGTACCAGCTGCTTGACCTGTAACTGTACCTGTTGTTCCATCAATTGTCCAAGCAAAAGTTGCCCCAGTTGTTGTTGATATCAAGGCGATATTGGTTGATTGTCCGGAGCAAATTGTGTCTGGTTCTGCTCCCACTGAAGGCAAGGCTATTACTTCTACCTGTTGAGTATCCGCATATAAACAACCTGAAGCATCATCATATGTATATATGATATCATGTATTCCTGGACCAGACGTCGATGGATCGAATTCTCCTGTTCCATCTGTATTGTCTGTAGTTCCTGGACCAGAAAATATACCTGTTGTTGTTACTGGATCTGATGTTAGTGTTACAGACCAAGAGTTCAATGCACCACCATCACCTCCTGCTCCATCAGATATTGTAATTGTCCAATCTCCATTTAAAGGACAGCCTAATAAATCATTAAAATCTCCATCCGGGTCATAGGTTCCTGTTGGTACATTGGGTCCACCTTGTGCTCCTACAGGTAGTGTGTTAGTTGCTCCTGCATTGAATGTATAGCAACAGCCATTGAAATTATCAGAACCTCCTACTCCTGAAAAAAGAGGAAAATTACCACAAGGTGTATTTACAGAAACTGTTAGGTCTGAAGCCCATGTATGGTCTAAATCCAATTCGAATTCTATGTTATTGATATTGGTCAAAGTACCTGTAAACCCTGAGGAGGTAATTGTTGAAGAATTGGTTGGAGTTCCTGTATCACTGATTGTAAAGCCTGTATTATCTGTAAATGTTTGGGTTGAACCCGCTATTGTTGTTGGTAGAGGAGAACCCGTTAAATTCTGTATTGCAGAACCTACACAAACAGGGGTTACTAAACCCGAAAATGTTACTACGGGATCTGTGTAGCTATAGGTACCTGATAAGGAAATCGGACAACCATTCGCATCCACTACATCAACAGACCAAGTATCTCCATCATTCAAATTTTCGATGGTAAATGATTCGCCAAGTGCCGGATTTGAATTAGAAATTGAGCCATTACCTGTGTTTGTCACAGAATATAAATCACCAGCAAAAAATTCTGGTGAACCACCATCCAAATTAATTACTACACCGCCACATTCATCAGAAGTGCTTGCAACAATTTCATTCAAAAATGTAATTTCAACAGGCGTACCAATATCAAAGCAATCGTCTCCATCATTATCATAAGCAAAGCTACAGTTCGGAGCACCATCTTCACAGAAATAATAATCGGCCGTTGTGAGAACCATCCACATGGTATTATTTGTGGTCAAGTTTACCCAAGTAGGGGCGTTATCTGTTGTAGATAAGAAATTAATCAAGCCCCCATCATTGGTAATTGTATATGTTCCATCATTATAATCATCTACGCTACCCCACCCTGTGGCTGTGCCCGTATCAAAAGGATCTCCACCTACCGGAGGTGCATTGTGGAAAACATATATAAACCCAGCACCACCACAAGTACCACTAAGGGGGTTGAAAGGGGGAAAAGGACTTAAAGGGGGACAATCCGGAGAAGCTGGAGGAGCTACACCATTTCCTAATGCATCAAAATCAATGACATCTCCCCAGCATAAGACAAAGGCTCCTTGAGCATTCACACCATTGGGAGGTGAAGTACCATCTCCTGTTTGAGTTACATTTATGTCTCCAGCATTTGCCCCGCAAGCAGAACAGTGATCTGCTGTTGCAATTGGTCCTATTTGTATTGTTTCAGAGCAACCTTCATCGTCGGTGACCAAGATATCTACTGTTCCATTATTTGGAACCCCAGAAACGGTTATTGTTCCTCCTTCGGACACTGTACCTGTACTTAGTGTTCCATCTCCATTATTGGTGAGTGTAAAATCTGAGCCATTTACCGATGGGGAACCTCCGGAAATTGTAATTGTAACGATTGTATTCGGTGTTCCCGGGTCATCACAATCGATAAAGAAGGTATAGCTGACTGGAGGATTCCAATAAATCAAACTAGGTTCTCCAACATCAAAACAATCGGGATCTATTGAGTAATTATTACAATTATTATATACAATCGGGGCTATATAATATTCTACTCCCGGAGAAATGGTTATGTCACTTTCTGCTCCTAGGTAGTTGGGGTCATTGTCTGGATTCCCTCCCGAAGGAGCCGGGTAGGTTGTTACTGAAGGGTGTACCCCAAGCGGGTCACTTGCAACCCAAATACCAAATTCGATACAAGCATTATTGCCCATGCTAGGATCGATGATTCCTCCTGAAGAATTAAAGTTTATCGTTCCTCCATTACATATTCTTTGGGGATCCGGCGAATCATTCGAACCTGCATCGGAGCCACAAAGTTGAGAGTTACAATCAATACCTGAGTTATCACAGAACACTAAGGTGAAATCATTCATAATACCTGCATTAGCTCCGGCATTATCATAGATTTCCAATGACCAAGTACCATTGACGGGACCAGAATTGAATTCACTCAGACCGCCGCCATTTTCGCAGCCTTCGTTCCAAGTTCCCCAATCTCCAGTATAGCAAGGGTCACCTCCATTACATGGATCATCATAGTTGTCGTTGTTACAGTTTCCTGTACCTTCATCCCCAAAGACATTTGTCGCTCCATCTGTAAAACAAACGGTCATATTATCCGCTGAATTACCAAATGGAGCTTCCAAATTTTCGTGACCATCAGCAAAAAGCGTGACTGAGGTTCCATCTGGTGAAATCAGAGATATTTCTAAATCCCCGATCCAATCATGCTCTATATCCACACAAACTTCCTGCAAACAGTTAGAACTTAAATCATTGTTTGCTGCATTCTGAACATCCAGATTGGCATTGAATGGTGTTCCTTGAACATCCGGCAAATTAACCGGACAATTTGTACAAGTACATTGCGCCAATAAAGAGTTGTGGAATAATAAAATAAATGATAATGTAAGTAAAGTAGTAAATATATGTTTCATCTTATCTTCTTTGCAATTTGACGAATAGTAATTATGTCTATTTGTTATTTGTTTTGAATCGGGTTCGATTCTGCAATCTTTTTATCTAGGTTGGAGACTAATTGTTGCATGCGTTCCATTTTAGCCTTTCTTTGCTCTGTCTCAGGAAGAGACTTTATATATTCTATTTTAGCCAATACTTTTTTCTGGGTCAGTATCAGACCTTCAATTCCATCTACTGTGGGTTTGGGGCGATATTTGTAGCTAACCTTACGTTCAAAATTAATGCTTGGCTGTTTGCGCTTATGCTTTATTGTATTTTCGGAAGATCTGGTTTTTTGGTCGTTGCTTTTCCCCTCTGCCATTTCTGAAACATTTGCATAAGCCTTTTTCGCCTTTCGAGTTTCTTGGCCTGAAGTTTGTCCAAATGTCATGATAGCCATACATAGTATGAATAATATAGTAGTTGTGGTTCTTAGAAACATTAGGTATGAATTTAACATGAGTAAATTAAAAAATCAAGAGAATATTATTATAGTGTAGAATGAAGAATTATCACTGCATTAAAAACCATAAGTTTTTATATATCAACCTAAAACACATATTAATTGCAATAATTCTTTAATTATTACAATTAACCTTTCTCTTAAATTGGGTCAAACAAAACATTAAGTTAGCAAAACATTGAAATTTATAATAATTATTTTAGCTAAACTAGCTACACAAAATGATAATTTTTGACAAATCCACGGTTCGAAACCTATCAAATTGGACTAAATATATAGCTTAAAGTACAACTTCCTTTATTTTCTTTCGTTCTACTAAGATGAAGGACTTATCTTCACTTGACAGAATCATATATTATTTTATTTCATATGGCATTAAAACTCTACTCCACATCTATTTACCTATTCCTTTTATCTTTTCTTTTCCTCAGCTTTTCTGCAACGGCAACGCATAATAGAGCTGGTGAAATCACCATTGAACAAACTGGCGATCTCACCATCAGAGCTACTATTACAACTTATACTAAAACTAGTAGTATTCCAGCAGATCGTGATAGTTTGGAAATATGTTGGGGGGATGGTAATTGTGAATTTTTAATGAGGAACAATGGAAATGGCGAAGGGGAACCCATGGACAATGATATTAAGTACAACACTTACATTGGCACTCATACCTACCCTGGCAGAGCCACCTATAATATCGGGATGAAAGACCCCAATCGTAATGCGGGGATCCTGAATGTAAACAGCCCTAACTCTGACAACATTGCCTTTTTCCTACAGACTACCTTTACTTTTTTGAACCCACAATTCCAAGGGTATAATAACTCCCCTTTGTTGCTGCAACCTCCTATTGATGTTGCCTATATCGGGCAGCCTTTCATACACAACCCCAATGCGTTCGACCAAGAAGGTGACAGTTTGGCGTATGAACTTATAATTCCAAAGATGGATGTTGACCTCGATGTCAGTAATTATTCTTTCCCTGATGCTATTCTGCCCGGTCCCGACAACATGATTTCTTTGGATGAATTAACCGGGGATTTTTTGTGGGACTCCCCTCAGAAGGTGGGAGAGTATAATATTGCCATTCTCATCAAGGAGTACAGAGCGGGCTCCCTTATCAGTACTATTATTCGCGATATGCAAGTCCGTGTTTTGGAAGGCAACAATCAACCTCCAGAAATTGAGACTATTGATGAAATCTGTGTGATTGCTGGAGAAACCATCAATTTCGAAGTGATTGCCACTGATCCAGATATTCCGGAACAACAGATTGAGTTGACCGCTTTAGGTGGACCTTTCCAATTACTGCCCAATCCTGCGGTTTTTACCGCTCCAACGGGGTTCCAGCCGCAGCCTGTCATTGGCAATTTTATCTGGACTCCTCCGTGTGAAGTTATTTCGGATCAGTATTATTCTGTTGTATTCAAAGCTTTAGATGATTTTGGATTCCAAGGATTATCCACTCTTAAAACTGTCCGGATAAAAGTTGTTGGGCCGCCTCCTGAAGACTTGCAAGCTACTCCTGGCAGTGGTGAAGTCGACTTAAACTGGGAGAGTCCTTATGACTGTGAAATAACTAGCAATGATTATTTCCAAGGGTTCTCTGTTTGGAGAAGAAGTAGTACGCTTGATATGCCTTTGGACACTTGCGATCCCGGCATTGATGGCTACACCTTATTGGCGTTGGATGTTAAAGACCTAAATAGTGGTCGGTATTTTTATAAGGATACCGATGTTGAACGGGGACGAAGTTATTGTTATCGGGTTGTGGGTGAATTTGCCCAGACTTCTGCCGGAAGCAATCCTTATAATCGAGTGCAAAGTTTACGTTCGGAAGAAGTTTGTGTGCAGTTAAGCCGCGACATTCCTCTCATTACCCATGTGAGTGTTCAAAGTACGGATACCAATAATGGTTCTATTGAGATAAAATGGAGCAAACCCATTGCGGAAGATTTGGATACCCTCCAGAACCCGGGTCCTTATACGTATGAAGTTTGGCGGGTGGATGGTTTTAATACCACCGGACTGACCCCCATTCCGGGAGCCAGTTTTACCAGTTCTACTTTTGCCGGAGCCAATGATACTACTTTTATTGATACCGGTTTAAATACTTTAGATCAACCTTACAGTTATCAAATTGCATTTTATGTCAACGGGGAGTCGGAACCTTTGGGTTTTACGAATGTCGCTTCTTCTGTTTATTTAAGTATCGCATCTACCGACGAATTAAATATTCTTTCTTGGGAAGAATATGTTCCTTGGGAAAATTACGAGTACGTTATTTATAGGGAAACGTCTACTCCAGGTGTTTTTGATTCCATAGGCATTAGCGAGACCCAAGAATATTATGACGAAGGATTAATCAACGAGGTTGAATATTGTTATTATGTAAAAAGCGTTGGTACGTACAGTATTGGCGGAATAGAAGATCCTTTATATAATTTATCGCAAGAAAATTGTGGTACACCCATAGATACCATTCCGCCTTGTCCGCCCGAGTTAATGATTGAAAATATTTGTGATATTGCTGGTTCAGAAACTCCATCTAATGAATTTGAAAATACATTAACATGGACTAACCCTAACCACATATGTACTGACGACGTATTGCAGTATAATATTTATTTTTCTCCCAACGAAGGCACAAATCCAACTATTATTGAAACTTTAAATAATGCTGAAGATACCACCTACATCCATCAACCTAGTTTTATTTCTATTGCCGGGTGTTATATGGTTACAGCTATAGATTCTGTGGGTAATGAAAGTGAATTCAGTAACCAAGTGTGTGTAGATAATTGCCCTTATTATGAATTGCCTAATGTATTCACTCCCAACGGAGATGGGGACAACGATTTATTCATTCCATTTCCTTATCGATTTATTGACCATATAGATTTGGAAATTTTTAATCAATGGGGAGGAAAGGTGTTTGAAACTTCTGATCCTGCTATTTTATGGGATGGCACTAATTTACAAGGAAAAGATCTTTCGGAAGGCACCTATTTCTACATTTGTAAAGTCTTTGAAAATAGAGTCGGCGGTGTTTTACCTAGACAAGAACCTTTAAGTGGATATATCCATTTATTTAGAGGGGAATAATAGCTAATAGTTAATACAAGTGTTATCATGTGATATGCGTAGTTTTTTTTAATGTTTTATTTTTGAAATTTATTTTTCAGCTATAATAATTAAAATAACGTGCTATACATACAAATATATGTTCTGATATTTTAAAATATAATATTCAGTCAAAAAATAGAAAATATAAAATGTTTACGGGGATAATAGAAACATTGGGTACAATAAAAAAAATAGAGCAGGAAGGAAGTAATTTCCATTTCACTGTTGATTGTGATTTAAGTTCCGAATTAAAAATTGATCAAAGTGTTTCTCATAATGGGGTTTGCCTTACTGTTACTGAAATATTAAACGGTTGTTATACTGTAACTGCTATTGAAGAAACCTTACAAAAAACGAACTTAGGTCAATTAAAAATAAATGATGTCGTTAATATAGAACGAGCTATGGTTTCCGGTGCACGGCTGGATGGTCATATTGTACAAGGACATGTTGATGGCACCGGTCGTTGTATAAAAATTGAAGAAGTGGAAGGCAGCTGGTATTTCACTTTTAAATACCACCTTACTCCCGAACATTTTCTAGTGGATAAGGGTTCTGTTTGTATTAATGGAGTCAGCCTCACTGTTGTGAATCCGATTGAGGATCGTTTTTCTGTAGCCATTATTCCCTATACATTCGAGCATACGTCTTTCCATACACTACAAGAAGGACAGGATGTAAATTTAGAATTTGATATCCTCGGAAAATATATTGCTAAGTATATGCAATTGTATGTTCCCGCTTTACAAAAGAAATAAGGTTTTGCGTAGTACGCAAAACCTTATTTCTTTGTCTCTCTTTTACCTAGTGAATTGATAAGGATAAATATCTTTAATATTCATCTTCATTGAAAAAGAAATCATCATATCTGGGGAAATCCGGCCAGATATCTTCGATTCCATCATAGCGTTCTTCTTCTTCTTCCAATTGTTGGAGATTTTCGATTACTTCCAAGGGAGCACCGGAACGCATAGCATAATCTATCAGCTCGTCACGGGTTGCGGGCCACGGAGCGTCTTCAAGATGTGATGCTAGTTCGATAGTCCAATACATAAAAAACTGTTTAAGTAAGTTGAAAAAGATATTGTTAAGCCTAACAATATGTTTTAATTTATTCGGTTCATCAATTTTAATAACGGCACTTCCTTAGAAAAGGTTTCAGAGAATTACCAAAAAAATATCTTCCCAAATTTGCCGCAAAGCTAAGCATTGATCTTTGATATTCCAAGTTTTTTTAAAAGTATATAAAACATTGATTATCAATTATTTATATGCAATTAATAAATTTCGCCCAGTACTTCTGCCCTACTGAGATCTGTTATATTTGGAAAAATTCCGATTTCGCAGGTATTCTCTGGTCCGGTGGGATCACATATTGTGTACTTCTGCCCTTTATGGCGATATGTTTTCCCTACAGGTTGGTGTAGACCTACAGCAAACGTCAAATGATTGGGTAAGGCAAGAATCACTCCATTCAAGGGTGTTAGTTCCTTTACGAGGTTATATATTACAGCTACTTTATCCTCACAATCTACCAAGGGATAAAAGAGGGCTTCTTCGGCAGTGAGGGGCCTATTCTGAGTACCAAAACCTTTTTTATCGGAACCATACTTGAGTGCGGTACGAGTAAATGTGACCAAAAACTCTAACTTTTCTTTGTCTGTAAAACCAAGTATCGCCGATTCTAATTCTGGCAATATTGATTCTCGGAGTACCTTAGAAAATGGCGTAGTTACATAATAGACTTCATCGAATTTGGGATATTCTTTCATCATATCGACCATTGTTTTGTCTATTTTTGCCGAAATGCGTTGTTTCTTGCCTTTAAATTCGAAATCATAGATCATTGTTTTAACGATGGGAGTCAACTCAGGCAATTGCTGTAGGCTGAATGAAAAATCTTTACCAAGATGATTGGGTGTAAAAGCAACCCCATTCACAACACTTATAAATTTCCCTTTTCTGAGCAATACGGTTAGGTTCGCGAAGGATTTCCCCTTATAATCATACATCGGAGATTCGAAAACTTCTTCCTGTGTGGCTACATTCACATAAATCGTAGAACGGGTAAATGTAGCTCGTGCATCAAAGCCTGAATGAACCAATACAACCCATGTCATCATATTGACAAACCTATCTGATCTTGAGGGGCAAATGAGTTCTAGGGCATCGAACATCAATTTAGTTTGTAGCCAATCATTCAGATTATATTTTGCCCTGGCATCGAGTACGGAGGAAATGAACCGGCTTGTCGGCCGTTCATTCAATTCGATAAAAGCGGTTTCTATTGCCTGTTCATCCAGAAGGCTTTTATTATAAGAAGACACCATTTTTTCATCATACTCTAATGATATGATTTCACCATAAAAATCTACAGAAACGCTTGATGCCGATGCATTTTGAAAACCATAAAATGCAAAAAGTAGTGTAAAGAAAAATTGCCTCATCTTTTTGTATTGTGTCGAATTAATTGCCTATTAAAATTTCTAACGTAAGATTTAGGTCTTTCATTATATTAAAAAAGCCCTATGAAACAAATTTCATAGGACTTTCATATATAATTTAAACGCCAAATTTAAATTCTACTTTATATTCTGTATTTATTAGAGAATCAACATAGCATCTCCATAGCTGAAGAATCTATATTTTTCCTTTATTGCTTCTTCGTATGCTTTCATGATTAAATCATACCCCCCGAAGGCAGAAATCATGATGATAAGGCTAGATTTAGGCAAATGAAAATTCGTAATCATTGAATTTCCTATTTGAAAATCATATGGAGGATAAATGAACTTATTGGTCCATCCTTCTGCCCGTTTCAACATCATGTCTGCCGAAACGGCAGATTCTACAGAACGCATGCTTGTGGTTCCCACCATACATACTTTCTTTTTATTCTTCTTTGCCTTATTTACAATTTCAACGGTATTATCATCTATTTTGAAATATTCGGCATCCATCTTATGCTTGGATAAATCTTCCACTTCGATGCTACGGAAGGTTCCTAAGCCAATGTGCAAAGTCAATTCGGCAAAATCAACACCTAGTAGTTCAAAACGTTTCATCAAATTTCTACTAAAATGCAAACCAGCGGTAGGTGCTGCTACTGCTCCGAAGTTTTTAGCATAAATTGTCTGATATCTTTCTTTGTCTATTGCTTCGACTTCTCTATTGATATACTTGGGAAGGGGTGTTTTACCTAATGAAAACAATTCATTATTGAATTCTTCATTCGACCCATCAAAAAGAAATCTGATAGTACGACCTCTAGAGGTGGTATTATCCACTACTTCCGCCACCAATGATTCTACACCTTCCGGTCCAGTGAAATATAATTTATTCCCTACCCGAATTTTCCTGGCAGGATCGACAAGAACATCCCAAAGGCGAGCATCGGGATTGAGTTCCCTTAATAAGAACACTTCGATATTGGCTCCTGTTTTTTCCTTATTCCCAAACAATCTTGCCGGAAATACCTTTGTATTATTAAAAACCAGGGCATCGCCTTCGTCAAAATAATGAATGATTTCCTTAAATACCTTGTGTTCTATTTTTCCGGTGTCTTTGTGAACTACCATCAGTCTGGATTCGTCCCTTTCCTTCGAAGGATACTTGGCAATCAATTCCTCTGGCAATTCAAAATCAAAACTAGATAACTTCATATTATGATGAATAAAAATTGAGTGTTGTGCTACATGTGGATGGGTATTCCACTACAACCTGCTAAAATCCCTTAAAAACGACTGCAAAAATATAAAATTCCCAATAGTAAGCATATTATTATACAGAAAAGGATAAAGTTTGAACCGTTCATATAGAATTACGTTACATTCATCTACTTAGTTTATTTATATTTCAAGTATTTTCGGATTTTTGTAATCTAGAAATCATCCTAAATCTTCCTTGGATAAAAAACATGGGTTCTATATTTAAAATATTCATAGAAAGTATTTCACAGGCATTCCAACAATTGTTTGGTAACAAACTCCGGACTATTCTTTCTCTATTGGGCATTACCATTGGTATTTGGTGTGTAGTTATGGTGAATACGGCTGTTGATTCTATGGAAAGAACCATTCGAACCAATTTCCAGAAGTTGGGTGATAATGTACTTTATGTGAGTCAATTTTCTTGGGAAGAAGATCCGGAAGCAAATTATTGGAAATGGATGAGGCACCCGAAACCTAGTTTCAAAGATTATAAGGCCTTAAAAAAGAGTCGGATTTCTTCTATGGAGGAAGTTTCTTTTGCTGCTATTACCGGAATCAAAACGGTAGAATATAAATCCAGTAGTGTAGAAGGTGTGATTAATTTTGCCATTTCCCATGAATATGCCGAAATGTTCAATCTTGAATTCCAGAAAGGTCGTTTTTACTCCGAAACGGAATACCAGGTCGGCCGGAATCAGGTTGTTTTAGGTCATAAGGTAGCACAAGAATTATTTGGGGAACAAGATCCCATTGGAAAGCGTGTAAAAGTTTTTGGTCAAAAATGTTATGTGATTGGTGTTTTGACCGAAGCAGGCAAGGATTTTTTCAATCCATTGAATTTCGACGATTGTCTGCTGATGTCTTATGAATTGGCTCGCAAAATTACTGATATCAAATCGAATACTAGAAAAAGTCGATTTCTCAATGTAAAAGCTAAAGAAGGGGTTTCTTTGGATCAATTGAAGGATGAAGTAACGGGTGTGATTCGAGCCAGTCGCCGATTGAAGCCTACATCTGATAATAACTTTGCTCTGAATTCGATGTCTATCGTTACCAAAATATTGGATAGTGTTTTTGGTATACTTGGAACGGCCGGCTTGGTTATAGGAATTTTCGCTCTTATTGTAGGTATGTTCAGTGTAGCCAATATCATGTTTGTTTCTGTTCGGGAACGGACTAATATCATTGGTATAAAAAAAGCACTTGGCGCCAAATGGCAAATCATTCTTTTAGAATTTTTGACCGAAGCCATTATCCTTTGCCTCATCGGTGGTTGTTTGGGCATTGGTTTGGTTTGGCTCTGTGGTTTGGCTTTTACCCAATTCCTTGATTTCGAAATCACCCTCTCTACAAAAAATTTCCTAATAGGCATTATTGCATCGACAATTACCGGAATTATAGCCGGTATCATTCCTGCTATAATTGCAGCCTTCATGGATCCCGTAGAGGCCATTAGAAAATAGTTTTTGTATGAATATTGCGTTCAAAAGACTCAATCATATTCAAATATGTATACCGATAGGAAAAGAAAATGAAGCCCGCGATTTCTATTGTGATATCTTGGGTCTGGAGGAAATAAAAAAACCTGAATTCCTTAAAAAGAATGGTGGTTTTTGGCTTAGGATTTCTGATATTGAATTACATATTGGTGCAGAACCTCAGATACATCCGTCTAAGCGGCATCCCGCCTTTGAAGTGGAACATTTATCAAAGATTAAGCAGTATTTAACAACATCAGGAATAAAAATAAAAGAAGACAAATCACTTCCTCTCTATCGAAGATTTTCATTGTATGATCCTTTTGGTAATCGCATCGAATTCTTGGAAGAGAAATCCAGTGAAGAAATGAATTATTTAGGCAAAGAAGTGAAAATCATTATTGATAGACCTCTAGAAAGCCAACACCCGACTTATCATTTTGAATACCCTATCAATTATGGATATGTTCCCCATTCTTTGGGTGGAGATAGCCACCCAATAGATGCTTATATCTTAGGGATATCCAAACCATTGGAAAAATTCAGGGGCATTGTAAAAGCTATTGTATTAAGGCATGATGATGCTGAAAATAAATTAATCGTTTGTCCAGATGAATATCATCCCAATAAAAAAGAAATAGAAAATGCTATTCATTTCCAAGAACAGTATTTCGATTCGGAAATTATCTTAATAGAAGACATATAACTTTGTTGTGTGAAATTAAATTAAAAAGGTGAGGAAGATTATAAAAAATATAATAAAATTGATTTCACCTAAATATGAAAAATATCTAGGGATAATCATTTTAAACCGATTGAAGAATTTCTTTTCGAAGTCATCGATTGAGAATAAATATCTATTTATATTATCCCCCCCCTACTGTGGATCGACTCTCCTCAATGAAATTATTTCAACATCACCCAACGTGTCTGTAAACAACCCATATTGGACAAGGGAAGGGCAAACCTTGCCGACTGTAAAAAATATCATGTTCAAGAAATCGGAAAGATGGAATAAGGCGGTGGATTTCGATTGGCTTGACATAAAGAAGGAATGGAGAAAATATTGGGACATCTCAAAACCAATCCTTTTGGAAAAGAGTCCCCCCAATATTTTAAGAGCTCAATCCATAAACCATACTTTTAAGAATGCTTATTTCATCATCTTTTACAGAAATCCATATGCCCATTGTGAAAGTTTGATGAGCAGGAACAAAATGGGAACTGAATCAGCTGCAAAATTTGCAATTGATTGCCTCGAACGGCAAAAGGAAAATATGGATTTGGGATTAAGATACATTTCGGTTTCGTATGAAAAATTGACTTCCGATCCAAAACAATTCAAACGTGAAGTTCTTAAGTTTCTACCTGAAATTGATAAAATGGATTTTTCGATGAAATTCCATGCCCATAATTTCAAGAACAAAGCCATGCAAATAGAAAATTTGAATGATGAGAAAATAAGAAGACTGGATCAAAATCAAATAGCACGAATAAATGAAGTATTTGAACAAAACCTTGAACTTTTAGATTTTTTCCAATACTCCTTAATTACACGAACACACAACAAGAAACATAACACATAGCCCCTCCACTCCATTCGGGTGTCTGGTCGGACGATTCTTTTGTTAGTGCCGCCATTTGTGTTCCAGTTGACGATCTCTGATGAATTATAAAGCCATTTACAAAAATGGCTTTATAAGGTTCTTTCAAAATTTTTCTTTATATTTGGGGCTACGCGTTATGTTTTGGGCGGTAAGGATTATATCTCTTCAAAAAAAATCCCCTTCTGAATTTTTCAATACCCAAGAGGATTTCTGTAATGAGAATAAGATTGCATCAACGCTTAGATAAACAGATGGATTTACATTTCAGCTGACACGTTTTTTTATCAGAAAAAATCTTGGTATCTGATTCTGTTTTCTTTTCTTCTAAAATATTTGGGCAAACCTTGGATTCCATCGCTTGGTTTTCATACCCCATTCCAAAGGCAAAAACTCCTACAAACCCTATTAAAATGATCGCCCCCCTCACTAGGTGATTTTTATTGTTTTCTCTCATGGCCAATAAGTTTAGTGTTAAGCATTAGTGTTCAGAATTCAGCATTCTGGTTTTCTCATATACCTTATATAGGTGAAAATTATACCAAAAAGTTGTTTAGAAATGTGAAAGTTGGGTTATCGAAGCGTTAAAATGGCTGAACAAAAGTGTTTCAATAACGAATTACATTTTTTTTCTTTAATTCTTCTACTTCTCCATAACGGGAAAGTGCTTCGAAATCAAAATTCTTTTTATTGCCATAAATGGTAATGACCACCGGTTTTTCTTGGATGTGCTTTTTATAAAAATTCATTAGAGCATCAAAAGTGATGGTATTGAAATCATCGTATGCCAATTCATTGGGATCTTTTAAATATCCTATTTTACGCAATCCTTCTATCCTCGATGACACATTCCTAAAGGAAGGATATTGAGTATATATTTTTTGTTTGAGACTGCTCTTGATTAGATCCATCCGTTCGGACTTGGAAGGCAAATTCCTCAGCAATCCCATCATTACTTGTACTGATTCGTTCGTTTTATCTCCTTGACATCCCACATACGCATTCAGGAACCCTCTTTCTTCTCTCCTTAAAGGAAAAAAATAACGTCCCCATGCAGAATAAGCCAAAGATCTATATTCACGGATTTCTTGTAAAACCAAACCCGAAAAACCATCCCCAAAATAAGAATTGAATGCTTGGTACATAGCATATTCTTTTTTATTATATTTTTCTCCCGCCATGTAAAAATACACTTGGCTCTGTACCGCTTTTTTATCATGAATAAAATAGATATGGGATCTTTTATACCTTGCCGGTTTCACATAAATCAAAGGCTCTCTTTTTCCTGAAAGATCCAATTCATAATTTTCTAAAAATAAATTTTTAAAATTTTCAGGATTTTTTTGTCCTACATAATGAATCGTTGCAGCATAATTAACACCCAACAAAAATTTCTGAATTAATTCCTGCTTGTCTGCAAATTTTATTTCTTTAAGCGTATGCCGTCGTAAAAAAGGAGAATTATTTCCATAAATAGCAAAATGGCGAAGTGCATTCCCCATACTTAAAGGGGTTCTTTTTTCTATTCGCCGTTCCGTTTTTATTTCTTTGTGCAACCACTTTAATGCTTTATCATCTAATACCGGTTCGTGAACCAATTCATTTAATAAAAGGAGCGCTTCTTTTAAATTTTCTTCTTTTCCTTTTAGGTGAATATTCAGGTAATTACGTGTACTATATATGTTGTAACTTGCCCCTAAGGCTGCGAAAGCTTGCTTGAGTTCTAACATGCTTCGTTTTCGGGTTCCCGCATAATTGATGAGTTGGGTTGCCAATTTCAAATCCCGATTATTATCATCACCATATTGATATTTCAAATCCAGCGTAAAAACATCATTCATCGGATTTTTTGTCACATACAATCTATTGTTATTTCTTAAATCAATAAAAGTGGCATCTTCCTTGAAATTGATGAAAATAGGTTCTTGGTTTTCTTCTTTTATTTCATTGAATTTTTTAGCATATTCTGAACGTTTCGACATATCCGGTTTTACAGGTTGATACGGTGGTTTCTCTAATTTTTCTTTTTTAGGAAATCCCATTCTAGAATACAATGCCAAGCGATCATTACCATAATAATTACGAGCAGCAGAAATAATATCTTTTTTTGTCACTTCTTCAATCCGATACGGATATTGCAAATATTCTTCCCAAGTAATTCCTCTATTAAAGGCATAGCCCATTGCCGTTCCTCTTGAAGTAATTTCTTCTAATTCGGTTTGGAATTCTACATATAATTCATTTTTTACCGACTGTAATAATTGATCGCTGAATTCTCCTTTTTTTATTTTTTCGATTTCCTTAGCAATATGTTTTTCTGCTTTTTTAAAAGATTGCCTTAAAATTTTCGGAACAAAAACAACCAAGTGGGCACCATCATCATTCAAGGATTCTGCCACCATTTCTATAAACATGAGTTTATTTTTTTGTACGAGCTGATCCATCAAACCTGTTTTGCTTTTATTGGACAGCAACGACGCCATTACGTCCAATATCGGTTGGTCAGGATGATTGGTTCCTTCTGTTTTGTATCCAACTACCGCTGCTTTTATAGGCGTAAACCTGACTTTTACTTTTTCTTCACCATCAAATTTTTTAATGGGATATTCTGGAAATTCTTTTACTTCTCCTTTTTTTAATTTGCCAAATTCTTTTTCTATTATCGGAATAATATTTTTTTTCTCGAAATTACCGCTTAAAATCAAAGCCATATTATTGGCGACATAATAGGTCTTGAAAAATTCGTACATTTTATTTAATGAGGGATTTTTCAAATGTTCTGTTTTCCCCAACGTTGTTTGTGTACCGTAGGGATGTGGAGAAAACAATTTATCCATAAATGTTTCCAAAATTTGATATTCGAAACCATCTATGGCTTGATTTTTTTCTTCGTACACTACTTCTAATTCCGATTGAAAAGAACGGAACACTGGCGATTGGAAACGATGCGCATATAGGGAAATCCATTTTTCTATTTGGTTCGCAGGAAATGAATTATGATAAAAAGTCATATCCGGAGAAGTAAAAGCATTCACGCCTTGGCTCCCGATACTTTTCAATAAATTATCGAACTCATTAGGTAAACTATATTTTGAGGCTTTGACTGAAAGTTCATTTATTTTTTTCTGAATGGCCAAGCGAAGAGATTGATCTTTTTGTTCCCCTAGCCTATCATACCAAATATTAATAGAATCCAACAACGGTTTTTCTGCTTCATAATTCCAAGTACCCAATTCGGTGGTTCCCTTAAAAAGAAGATGTTCCAAATAATGGGCAATACCTGTGGCATCTGCGGGATCATTTTTACTTCCTGCATTAATAGCCACCGCTCCAAACACTTCCTTTACCGTTGGGTCTTCATTCAAGAAAACAGTCAACCCATTTTCCAACTGATAGGAATAAACTTGCAGCCTATCTTCTGATTGGGAAAATAAGAGAATAGGGACAAAAAATAATAATATAACAAATATGTTCTTCATGTCTTATTCTAATATTATTTTTTACACTTAGAAGTTGTCGAAAACCCTATCCATTTATTGGTTATATAATTTTGCTTTAGCACTAGACTTTATTACCGACAAATTTAAATATAAGAAATTTCAAAAATATAAACAGAATTCAAAAATACTACTTTTTACTTAGGGATAATAAGTAGACGTAATTACAAGGAATTATTTAAACTTCCCATACCAACCTAACCTTCAAAATTGGCATAATTTTAGTTTTTAATCAATTGCGATATAGTTTTTTAAAAGTGGTATCTGTTGGAAGATTTATTTTCAAAATTAAAGGTTGTCAAATCACTCCCCATTAGCGTAGTTCATAAATGCTCGTTTCATTCCTTTAATCTTCTCTAAATCATCCATCTCTTACGAAGAAACATAGGTCCAAGACTTATTCAACAAACCTACTTTTCTATAATCTCCGTTCAGTTTCATCAGAAGCACGTTATTTTTTTTTGCAACATATAACAGATCTAATAATGAGAGAATTAATCTTTACTTTTATACTATTAGGGTTCTTTTCCCTTAAGCTAAATGCTCAATGTAGCATTGCTGAATCAGGTATCATCAATACCCTATGTTATCACAACAAGACAGATGGAGACGGGACAGATGATGTTATCCGTTTTGATTTAAATCCGATAGGTCTGGATTTAGGTAGTACATATAATGTTTCAGTAAGTTCTGGTTCTATTTCTCCTAGCAGTGGAAATTATGGTGAGTTCACATCCTTTCAACTCCAAGCAGGAAGTGCTGGAGCAGGAGATGTTACTTTGACCATAACAGATGAATCAAATAATTGTTCCATCAATCAAACTATTGTTGACCCCGGTACTTGTGTTAGTACCGTTGTTCCTCCTCCTTGTGTTAAATGTCCAGAAGGAACAATGGCATTTAATTTGGAATTATGGGAACAGCCCATTGGCTCTCAAGATTATCTGAGTACATTGGGTACCACACCTCTACAAATGAGCACCATCCAAACCAAGTTATTAACTGAAATTCCAATTGCTAGAGGTTCTAACATCATGTATGAAATCCCCGAAGGCATGAAAAACGGACAAGTAACCATAAATATTTCTGATGCTGTTGCTTGGGATGGTTATAATGGTAGAAGTGCAAATGGACAACATAATGAAAGGTACAAACTAGTCTTTTTAAAAGGAGGAACCGTGGTTGGGGAAACCGATTATACTGGAGGTGCATTAACCGGAGGAGTGGATGCCGATTCCATCATGGATGCTGCTAGTTTCGATTATTGGAGAGGTCCTTTAGGTGATGGAAATTCTTCTAATCCAGAAATTACGCTCCCCAATGGTTTGGATGACATTCTAATTGTTCATTATGGACACGCCACTTATGGTGAAAATGACAACAATATTAATTCTGTTGTACCCAGCGGATTTTGCCTTAAATATTATTCTTCCAATTCTACAGTAGATTATGGTGATGCTCCTGAAAGTTATGGTGTTGCTTCGGCAGATATTGACCCAGGCGTAAAGTTGGGTCAATCTATTGATGGCGAAGATAATCAACAACACAATAATGAAAGCAGAGGCGATGATCATAAAGATTTTGATGATGAAGATGGAGTCATATTTATCGGAGGTAATTTCGGTACTAGGGGAAAGACTCAAGAAATAACGATACAGGCACTAAATCAGATTTATGGTACCGCCTATATTACTGGATGGATGGATTTTAATGGTGATGGTATTTTTGATGATGCGACCGAAAAAATCGTTTCCCAATCCATTTCCAAGAATGCTTATCCACAAACATTCAATCTTTCATTTAATATACCCAATGATGCTGTTCTAGGAAATACACATGCGAGATTTAGAATAGGGAGCGACATCCTTACTCCCATCGGGCATGGAAACCCAAGCAACATATCTGATTTGGGAGAAATAGAAGATTATCCTTTCTCTATTACCGACTGTAGCATATATAGCCTGAGTCCTATCCTTATGTATGATTTCAAAGAAGGAAGCGGCACCGATATAGATGATGTCGTAGAAGATGGTTCTCAATTTCCTTTAGAAATATTAGACGCTACGACTACTTGGGTTCCTGGTGGGGGTATCACCACGACAAGCAACAATAATATCAGAACCAAGGACTCTATCCCTTCTGCATGGTTTGACCCCATCTTATCCTCACAAGCATTATCCTTAGAAGCCTGGATTACACCCGCTAATACCAGCCAGACAGGACCAGCGAGGATCATAGAATTCCATGCAGGAATACCTTCATGTAATATTGATTTCAGTCTGAATCAGAGTGGAGGTCAATTCAATACTCGTTATCGAAATTCATCTGGTTATTCCAGCATTAATTTCGGAACGGTCACTACAGGAACACATCATATTGTTGTAACTTTAGACAATAACTTTTTAACCTGTTATGTCGATGGTGTTCAAGTTCTACAAAATTCATCTAATGTTGATTTCTCTAATTTTTGCTCTGGGGTAAGAGCTACTATCGGTGATCAATATGGAGGAAACAGAGAATGGACTGGAGATATATTCCGCATTTCTTCTTTCGACAAAGTATTAAATCCGACAGAAGTTACCAACCTTTATAATTCAGGAATAGAATGTAAAGAAAAAGTAGGTATTGGCAACCTCATATTTGTTGATGAAAATGACGACGATACATTTACTGTGGGAGAAGGCCGGGAAAATGTTTTAGTAGAACTATACAATAGTACCGACGATCCTTCAACAGATAGCCCTATAAAATCTATAACAACCGATGCAAATGGAAATTATTATTTTAATGAATTGGAAGAAGGGGATTATTTCATCCACATTCCTCCTAGCCAATTTGCTGTAAACGGTCCTTTAGAGGATTGTTATTCCATCCTCAGCAATGGTACAGATGACGCTATTGACGATGATGACAATGGAATTGACCCGACTGATATTTTATTGGATGGAATCCGTAGCTCCGCTATACAATTAATTCCCGGTTCAGAACCCATGGATCAAGTTGATGAAAGGGGTTTTGATAATCTTAGAGATGGATCTGATGATGACAACAACGATTTGACCGTCGATTTCGGATTCAAAGTCAATTACTCTTTGTGCGGAATCAGTTGGGAGGATACCAATACTGATGGAATTATGGATGTTACAGATGTAGGTTTGGATAGTGTAAAAGTATATCTATATACCAATGCGGATGTTTTGGTCGATTCGACCTATTCGGTTGAGAATGGTTTTTATTATTTCCATGGTATAAATACTGGACAATATTATTTGGAATTCGTAGATTCTACCAATACTCTGAATATAGAATTTTTGACCGCGACTTATAAGAATGTTGTATCAACTGCATTAAATGACGCAAATGATAGCGACATTGATCCCAATACAAAAAAAACCGATATTTTCACATTTGATGGAAGTCAAATTTGTCAAATAAGCGGTGGATTCTCAAGAGTATCTCTCCCTGTAGAACTCATCCAATTTAAAGGAAAAAGCAAAGATTGCAATTCCATATTATTAAATTGGACAACTGCAAGCGAAGAAAACAACAGTCATTTTGTTTTGGAGCATAGCGTCGATGGTCGACATTTTTCACCATTGGCAAAAATAGAAGGAAATGGAAACTCCCTAGATTTGATCGAATACGAATTCTTACATTCAGATATAAATCGCCAAATCAATTATTATAGACTAAAACAAGTAGATTTTGATGGAGCATATAGTTACTCTGAAGTTACTTCCGTTAGCGATCCTTGCCGAAGTAATCATTTCCATATTTTCCCTAACCCTACTAATTCCATTATAAACATAAATCCTTTCATAGACGATCCTATAAAAGAGAACACGAAAGGTTTAATAACTATTTATGATTTGAATGGAAATAGAATTCTTTCAAAACCTTGTGACATTTCTCAACAGACTAAAATAGATGTCCATTCTTTTAAAAGTGGCATGTATTTGGTCAACATTAATTTTAACAAGAAAAATTTCTCAGAGATTATAATAAAATCAGATAATGAGTAAGTTCTAGGGCCTTTATTAGAACGTTGTTTAAACATGAGTCATCCCGAATTTTCATTTATTTGAAAATTCGGGATTTTTGTATAGAATATTGATTTAAAGGGCTTTAAATTTCTTTTTCGACAGCATAGAGAATAAATTCCGTTAAGAAATCCCGATTTTTTGCTCAAATCAAAAATTCGGGATGACTCATGTTTCCCTATTTCGCACAACTAAAATTTAGTTAA
>JAHDDR010000064.1 GCA_020629255.1 Saprospiraceae bacterium
CAGGTATTAACATATCTAAAAATTCTGTTTTTTAGATATCGCCTTAATTTTGCAGTAATTTGTGAGAATATATTCGATGCAAAATGAAAACACTTACACACACTACATTCTTGCTAATCACCTTCTTACTCCTTTCTTGTGGTTCTTCCAAAAATTATCAAGGAGCAAAAACAAGGACATACCGCTTGAATGTTATTCCATCCAAATCATCCATACACTTTCCGCTAGGGCAAACCTTATCTATCAAAGGAGGAGTACAGTATTTCACTTTACCTGCTTGGAACAATTGTGAAGAATCTTTTGTGAAGGGTCCTTTTTCCAAATGCACCACTATCCAACTCAATCAATATTTTAATTCCAATCTGCAAATCCCTGAAGAGGCACTTTCCAATTCCCTAGAAGGCTATACCAATGTCAAATTCACCATTGATAAAGAAGGTAAAATAGGAAAAGCAACAATTGTTAAGGAGCCCGGTGGGGGCATTGGTCCAGAAATGCAACGACTTGTAGAGGCACTTCCCCAGTGGAAAGCAGCACAAATCAATGATGGTACAACCATCACAACAGAAATGGAAATGGAAGTTTTTTTTGATTTGGTTTTACGATAAACAAAAAAACCGCTTAAAATCATACTGATATTTAAGCGGTTTTTTGTTTAACTTAATTTCTTGGCATAATCGTATTGACGGCTATCATTTCCTTCAATTTCTTTCTCGCGAAGTGGATCCGACTTTTTATCGTTCCTAAAGGCAAATCCAATTCCTTTGCAATCTCATCATACTTGAAACCTTCATATCTCATTAAGAAAGGAATTCTGAAATCATCCGAAAGCGTTTCTACACATTCCATGATTTCATCGAAAGCCATTTTTGTTTCCCCCGAATTGGCAACACTGCTTTGGTTGGAATTCAAATAAAAATCATTATCCGTGCTGTCTATCAGAAGATTCCTTCTTTTTTTCTTTCTATAATTATTGATAAAAATGTTCCTCATGATAGTATAAGACCAGGCACGGAAATTCGTACCTACATTATACTTATCACTATTCTTTATGATTTTCAGTGCCGTTTCTTGAAACAAATCAGAGGCATCATCCCCATTCTTCGTTAAGCTGTATGCAAAAGCATCCAAAGAAGAACGGTATTTTATTAATTGTTGGCTAATATCTAAGACCATAGCTAAAGGGTTGTTTGATTTTATTCTGGACATCGCATACCAGACATTAATAAATCTCATTGCAAAGTGCGATGTTATTTTCTAAAAGACAATGTTCAAAAAATATTTTGGTGTCCGCATTTGAACAATCCAATAATATTTATTTATAATTAGTCTAAATAAACACATTGCAATATATAACCTATTTCCATAAAAAGAAAGTTCCCCGCTTCAGAAAGATCAAAACCTCTCCCTCTACATCTTATGGTTTAGGTTATACTGTACAAAATCCATTCCTCCCGAGATTCCACGCCAAATAGGCATCTAAAAAGGAAATAGTGGCAGTTACACACCTAAAAGATTCCAAAAAAGGTGACAATGTTGCATCTACAACTCGAAAAATGAGTCTTTATTCTTAAATTTCTAATCAATCAAAAATAAATCATGGATTTCCTATTGTAATTTTCCAACAAAATCTAGATAAGATTGTCTCCTATCTATCCTAAACATGCCATACCATTCCGAACATATACCAGTAAATCCTTACATTTGCTGATATTCAAAACCAATCATTTTTATGAAAAAACTAATCCTGACCTTTTTATTCTCCCCATTACTCATATCGAGTATTATGGCTCAAAAGACATTTCCTCAAAATGGGGTGTTCGACCACCGGGAAGGACTCTTCGCATTTGTCAATGCCACCATCCATGCCAGTCCGGGGCAAGTGACCGAAAATGCTTCCATCATTATTAAAGATGGAAAAATTGTACGGGTGGGCTCTGGTGTAAGTGTACCACAAGATGCCGTAGTGTATGATTTGAAAGGATACCATATTTATCCTTCTTTCATTGATATGTACTCGAATTACGGAATGCCCGAACCCGCTTCCGAAGGTAGCCGACCGGATCGACAACCACAAATGCTTACCAATAAAAAAGGCGCTTACATGTGGAACGAAGCCTTGAAACCTGAATTCAAAGCGGATGAAGCTTTCAAAACCAATACAGATCAAGCCAAAGAACTGAGAGGTTTGGGTTTCGGAGCGGTTGCCACTCATAGACATGATGGCATCTCAAGAGGAACGGCTGCCTTAGTCCAACTTGGAAATGGTAAAGAGCATGAGCTGATTCTAAAAAGCGAAACAGCTCATCACATGGCATTCAGCAAGGGAAAATCCACACAGAGTTACCCCAGTTCACTCATGGGAAGTATCGCCCTTATTCGCCAAACTTATTTGGATGCGGATTGGTATTCCAAAGAAGGTTACAAAGAGGAAGTCAATATTTCTTTAGAGGCCTGGAATGAAGCCAAAAAACTACCTCAAATTTTTGACACCAGAGACCGATTGGAATTACTCCGTGCCCAAAAAATTGCTAAGGAATTTGGTCTTTCCTATATTTTCAAAGGCTCTGGAGATGAGTATATGAGATTGGATAACATCAAGGCGACGAATGCTCCCTTGATCATTCCTGTAAAATTTCCTGCCCCATATGATGTTTCTGACGCCTTTGATGCCATGCAAGTCAGTCTTAGCGATATGAAGCACTGGGAATTGGCTCCTTCTAATCCTGCAAGGTTGGCAAAAGCAGGAATTTCTTTTGCTTTAACCCCTCATGGTCTAAAGAAAAAATCTGCTTTCTTGAAAAACATCAAGAAAGCCATCAAGCACGGACTATCAGAAAAGGATGCTTTGGCGGCTCTAACGACCACTCCTGCTAAATTGATGAAAGCGGAATCTTTAATCGGTACACTTTCTAGTGGAAAAATGGCGAATTTCATTGTTACCAATAAACCCATTTTTGAAGATGGTGCCACCATTCATCAAAATTGGGTAGGTGGACAAGGTTTTGTCTTAAAAGGATTTCCAGAAGAAGCAGAATTAGTAGAAGGCATTTACAATTTGAATGTCGGAAAAGAAAAATATAAACTTCATGTAACATGGGATGAAGACAAGCCTTCGTACAAAATCAAGGAAAATGATACAACGGATGTTAAGGTGAAATATGCTTACGAGAATAAAATCATTTCTCTTTCTTTTAAGGATGATGGAAAATTAGTCCGACTTTCCGGAACATCCGACAATACCAAAGCCAAAGGACAAGGCTATGATACATCCGGTCGTTGGGTAGATTGGGCGATAAGTCCGACGAGGGAACCCATCGAAAAGGAAGAGAAAAAAGACAAGAAAAAGCCCAAAAGCGAACAACCCGAATTGGGTGATGTCGTTTACCCTTTCCTACCCTATGGTTGGAAAGAAAAACCCAAGGCAGAAACGGTCCTCATCAAGAATGCCACTCTTTGGACCAATGAAAAAGAAGGCAATATTGTTGCAGATATACTCCTTTCGAATGGTAAGATTTCACAAATCGGAGAAGGCTTGACTGCTCGGGCAGACAAAACCATTGATGCTAAAGGAAAACATGTAACAAGTGGTATCATTGATGAACATGCACACATCGCCATTAGCAAGGGTGTGAATGAAGGCACTCAATATTCTTCCGCTGAAGTGAGTATTGCCCATGTCGTGAATTCGGAAGATGTCAATATTTATCGCAACCTTTCGGGAGGTGTTGTTGCCGCACAATTGCTACATGGTTCTGCCAATCCGATTGGAGGACAATCCGGCATTGTCAAATTTAAATGGGGCTTTACTCCCGATGAAATGTTAATTCCGAATGCAGCTCCTTTTATCAAATTCGCCTTAGGAGAAAATGTGAAGCAATCGAACTGGGGTGACAAATACACCATTCGTTTCCCACAAAGTAGAATGGGAGTTGAAGAAGTCTACGACGATCATTTCACCAGAGCAAAAGAATATGGACAATTAAAAAGAAGTGGAAAACCCTATCGAAAAGATTTGGAAATGGAAACCCTTCTGGAAATTTTGGAAAGCAAACGTTTCATTACTTGCCACTCTTACGTGCAAAGCGAAATCAATATGTTGATGAAAGTGGCAGAACGCCATGGTTTTACATTAAATACATTTACCCATATACTTGAAGGGTACAAAATTGCAGATAAGATGGCAAAACATGGAGCGGGTGGTTCTACCTTTTCCGATTGGTGGGCTTACAAATATGAGGTTATTGATGCCATTCCTTACAATGCTGCTATCTTGGCTAAGATGGATGTGGTTACCGCCTTGAATTCGGATGATGCCGAAATGTCCAGAAGGCTGAACCAAGAAGCGGCAAAGGTTGTGATGTATGGAGGAATGAGCGAGGAAGAAGCTTGGAAACTCGTTACGCTGAACCCTGCAAAACTACTCCACTTGGATAAAAATATGGGAAGCCTTAAGGTAGGCAAGGATGCAGATGTGGTCATCTGGTCTGAAAATCCCCTATCCATTTATGCCAAGGCAGAAATGACCTTCGTGGATGGCATCAAATTCTTCGATAGGCAGGAAGATTTGAAGAAAAGGGAAGAAATTCGAGAAGAGAGAAATCGATTGGTCCAAAAGATGTTGGGAGAAAAAAATAATGGAGCAGCCACCCAGGCTCCATCTATGAAGCGACAACATCACTACCATTGTGATCACATTGATGATGAAATGGGAGAACACCATGAGCATCATGAAGATCATCACCATGATCACTAATTCTTCCTTTTTTTAAAAATCATCAAAAAAATAATGACAATGAAACATATATCATCCATTATAATTATTCTCTTGTCCTTCCATTTTTCTTGGGGACAACAAACACCTGCCGAGCCCCAATCCAAACCCGTACTCATTTTGGGAGGAACCGCTCATTTGGGCAATGGTAAAAAAATAAATAATGCCGCTATCACTTTTGAAAATGGGAAAATTGTTTTTGTTGGAGATGCCGCTACCGTTAAAGTCGATATGTCAAAATTTGATGTTGTTGACGGGAAGGGCAAACATATATACCCTGGCTTCATTGCTCCCAATACCCAAATCGGATTGGTGGAAGTGGATGCGGTTCGAGCGACCCGTGATTTTTATGAGGTCGGACATTTCAATCCCAGTGTTAGAGCTTTGATTGCTTACAATACAGATTCTAGGGTAACGCCTACTATTCGCTCCAATGGAGTTATGATGGCACAAATTGTTCCGAAGGGCGGACGTATTCCCGGGCAATCGAGTGTGATGATGTTGGATGGATGGAATTGGGAAGATGCCCAATATAAAGCCGATGAAGGTATTCATTTGCAGTGGCCTTCTTCCTTTAGGAGAACAGGTTGGTGGGCGGCTCCCGGGCCGATTCAAAAAAATGATAAATACCAAGAGCAAATTGCTAACATCAAAAAATTCTTTGATGAATCCAAGGCTTATGCAGAAAAGGCAAAACCAGAAACCATCAACCTTAAATTCGAAGCGATGAAAGGTTTGTTTGATGGGAGCAAACAATTGTATATCCATACCAATTTTGCGAAAGCCATGATGGAAGCGATTCTGTGGGCAAAAGAATATGATATCACTCCGGTAATTGTTGGAGGAAAAGATGCTTGGCAAATTACTGATTTCCTGAAGGAACACGATATTAAAATCATTTTGAAAAAAACCCAAGATTTACCCGTTCGGGAATATGATGATATCGACCAACCTTTTAAGACTCCTCAAATGTTGGAAGATGCCGGTATCACCTATTGTTTCAGTTTGGATGGTGCTTGGGAACAACGGAATTATGTTTTTCAAGCGGGTCAGGCTGTGGCTTTCGGGTTGGATTATGAAGATGCCATTAAAGGTTTGACATTGGGCGCTGCCAAAGTTTTAGGCATTGATGACCAAGTCGGTTCTTTGGAAAAAGGAAAAGATGCCACCATCATTATTTCTAAAGGTGATGTTTTGGACATGAGGACTTGTGTTATTGAATATGCGTTTATTAATGGTCGAAAAATTGATTTGGACAATAAGCAAAAAGCTTTGTCGAGAAAATTCACTAAGAAATTTGGCATTGATGTCTTACATGATTAATCAAAAATAATGAAGTGATAAAAATCCCAGAAATAAATTTCTGGGATTTTTTTTTGAAAAAATCTTCCTTGCTGTAATAAAAGGAATTTTGAAATAGTCTAAGGATATAAATGATTCAAATTACTAATGGAATTCAACGAATTATTCGAAGAACATAAAGATAGAATATATCGGCTCTGCACAATCATGTTGCATGATAAGAGTTCTATTGATGATTTATTCCAAGAAGTGTCTTTGAATATTTGGAAGGGATTCAAACAATTTAGAGGAAAGTCAAAATTCGAAACCTGGATGTATCGGATCATTGTCAATACATCTATCACTTTTAATACCCGACAAAAAAAACAAAATGAAAAACAAAATTCATTTATAAAAGACAAGGCAACAGAAGTTCACCAAAGCAACGAAAACAGTACATTGCTTCTTCGTGCCATAGAATTATTAGAAGATTCAGAAAAAACAATTATAGGGTTTTATCTCGAAGGATATCCTTATCAGGAAATTTCTGAAATACTTGGAATCAGTCCTTCTAATACGGGCGTAAAAATTAATCGCATCAAGAAGAAATTGAAAAATATTATTGAATATAAAATCAAATAAAATGGACATTAACGAATTAGCTTCTGCTTGGAAAAAAGAACAATTACCTAACGCTTTACAAGAAAAGACAATGATAGAATTTGATCAATTGAATAAAAACATTCAAAAAGAAAATACAATTCTTACCTATTTATTTTCCGGGACGATTTTCTTTTTGGGATTTTTTGTTTTTCCATTGCTCCCGGATCAAAACACAATGATTGCTTGTTCTGCTCTTTGGTTTTTAATGGGATTCCAAGCTATTTTATTTTGGATGAGAAATTTTGATGTAAAACAATCAATGATTAAAAATCCAAAAAAATTTATTTCTTCACAAATATTGAAATTAAAATACAACCTATGGGTCACTAATTTTTTCATGCCTTGTTATTTGATTTTATTAGGTCTGATTAGTAGTGCTTATATTTTCTATTTATTTTCAAATTCATCGAACAAATTGACATATACTATCATTAGTCTTATGTGGATATTCTACATTACTATTTTCTTTTTCTCTTGGAGAAAACAAAGAAAAAAAGATGAAACAAACATCATCCCTAAAATAAATGAGCTTCAAAAAATAAGAGAAGGTTTCGGGAATTAATTCCCGAAACCTTCTCTTATTTTTTGAACGATTTATACTCAATTACAAAAATATAAACCCTCTTCTTTTTGCTTGTTTAAATTTAGGGCATTTCATTTTTCCTTTTTTCTTTTTTCCTCCAAAATTTTTCGTTCTTGCACCTGAGGTATTTAAATAAAAGCCCCATTGTAATTTAAAATACCAAAGTTGGTCGTAGTCCGTAGGATCTCCTCTACCTGCCCTTTCTGGTAAAACAAATTCGGGATCAATTTCTCCGGTTCTCCATATTAATTCTTTCACCAATCCTTCTTTCCCTTTGAACACCATATCATCCGTACTAATGTCATCTACATAATCGGTATAGGTAACATCCCATCCGGTAAAAATGGCTACTGAATATTTATCATTTCTAAATTTGAATCCACCGGTAAAAGGGAATGAAAATGCCCAAAGATTATAATCTACATCTTCAATTTGCAAGGGTTTCAAATATACTTTTTGTCCTTGATACTGGGTGTATGGGTTAAACGTAAAAATACCGACTCCCACACCAATAAAAGGCTCAATAGAGGAGTAACGCCCCAAACCTATTGAAAACGGCGTGAAATTAAGGGTTACATTTCCAAAAAAGATATTAGATCCTGCCGACAAATTCCTATTTTTTCGCCAAATAGCTACATCATTTGGCCCCTTGGGATCGATCCATGCATCGTTAGCCCAATAACTAGTATAACCTAATTCGGCTCCTAATGAGAAAAAACGGTTTAATTCACAGTTCGCAAAAACCGAAACAATGGGTTTGGCTCTTTCTATATCATCCCAACCAAAATTACCCAACTGTGTACCAGCTAAATCTGTTTGCATAAATGCCAAACCTATATTGATTCCCATGGAGTAAACTCCATTTCCAAAACCGCTTCTACCATATCTACGTTTGGCTTTTTTGGGAGGAGACAGCTTATAATTCACAAATTCGTATGTTTTTTTACGAATTGCTGCTTCTCCCGGGTTTGTACCACTGGCATCCGAAGGCGTTGAAAATACACTTATAAATAAAAAAAAGAATAGAAGAATTCTCATGATGTTTAGCATTTAACTTTGATAATAGCTAGTAAACAAAACACATGCCAAGAGTTTAGACACCTAAAAATTAAAAACAACATAAAAAGCTAAAAATCAATGAAATATATGATTAACAGAATCTTAAACATTACAATAAAAGGACATCAACCCTCCAATTAAGCTAAATATAAAAATAAGCAGACAAACACCCTATTCCATAATTTTTATTTGAAACGAACCGCTCGAAGTTTATAGAAACCATGATTCACAAAAATCTATTCACCAACAAAATACATGATACCAAATTCGAAAATAAAAAATTTAACAATGTCACAAATATGTATATTTTTTGTTTTTTACTTTGTAGCAAGAAAGCAGAAAATGCAGGGACACCAAGAAGGGAAATCACTTCAAAAAACCCTAGAAACTAACACTTTGAATAAAGAAACCAACAAAAATGTATCCGCACAAAAGGTCTATAAAAATATTCCGTCACAATCATTCATTATTATAAATTGGGATGGCTACCTAGATTTCTCATAGTTGGCCTTTTCTGATTGTTTCTAATGGTTTTTCTTTTTTTGATTTTCTATAAAAAACAAAGCCCTTCAGCATGAGCTGAAGGGCTTTGTGAAATACCTTGAAAAGAAAATTATTCTCTGCTCTTCTTCTTTTCCACCACACTCCCATAACGGTATCCGATAATTGAGCCGACTAACATTCCCAGAAGCATTCCTAGAGGCAAACTGCCTATGAATACCCCAAGAATAAGACCTAGAGTAATACCCAAGGCCATACCTAAGGCTAATAAATTGTCCTTAATCATACATCATGGTTTTGGTTTACAATATACTGGTGTTTGATGGAGAAAATCGTTCTTGCACGATTCTAAATAAGATTGGGTTGTTGTATTTGACGACTAATTTATATAATATTTATTTGTTATTCAATCATTTAAACGGAAAAAAATGTGACGCTCCTATTTATCGTATCAAAAAATACAACGATTTGAAACAGGGAATATTTTATTCCTCTAGTAAATGAATGTCACAAGAATCAAGCCTTTTTTAATTCGAAAACAGTAATTTCCGGAAAAATGCCCGCTCGGAAAGAAAAGCCTTCCAACATACCAAACCCTCTATTTACATATAGATATTGCTTGGCATTTTCGTATAATCCAGCCCATCTTTTATAGACATATTTTCCGGGGCTCCATTTCAAGCCCAATAACTCGACGCCCATTTGTGCCCCATGCGTATGACCGCTTAGGGTCAGATCTACATGCTTGGGATGTTTTTTCACTTCGGCATCCCAATGGGTGGGATCATGTGACATTAAAATGGTGAAATCCCCATCTTCTATTCCTTCTAGCGCAGCATTCAAATCCCCTCTTTTAGGAAAATAACGGGCAACGCCCCAATTTTCTACTCCAGCAACGCAGATATGTTCCCCATCTTTTTCCAATTTTACATGGGCATTGTTCAACAATTCCATATTACAAGCAGCATATTTATCCCGAATGGCTTTTCTGTTTTCATCGGTTCGACTCTCTTTATTTCTATATCCATAATCATGATTGCCTAAAGAAGCATATTGCCCATAAGGTGCTTTCACGTTTTGGAAAAGATCGATGTAAGGATCCATTTCTTCAGCATATTGATTGACTAAATCTCCGGTAAAGAGGATGAGATCCGCTCCTTGTTCTTGTAATAAATTCAAACCATATTCTACACTAGACATGCTATCGAAACTTCCCGCATGAAAATCTGAAAATTGGGCGACCCGAAAACCATCAAAAGCTTGGGGTAGATTTTCGAAGGCTAAGCTTACCTTCTTTATTTTAAAATTGTATTTGCCCCTTGTCATTCCATGAAGGAAAGCAATGAAAGGAAGTCCGGCAGCAATAACCGATGCTTGCTTAATGAACGTACGACGGTTCTCTACCCTAGCCGGCATTTCTTCCGCCCCTTGGAACAGCTTGATGAAAAATTCTATCAACCGATAGCCATCTCCTACTAGGAGAAAGGGTATCATTACTAATTTCACGATGAAAACCATCCATACAATGGCTTGCAAGAGATTGGTCAAAACCGTTCGTTCACCTCCTCCGAGAGAGATATAAAAAAATAGAAAAAGCATCCCTCCAAATTGGAACAACAAGGAGGTAAAATATACTATCTTACCAATTTGTTTGGAACGTTCGCTTGGAAAAGATTCATGTACTTTGCTGAAATAGATGTAAGCATCCGGAAGTAGCAACACGATAATAAAAACTATAAACCCTATAATTCGACCAATACCCATCTTGGTTTTTTTTAATTTTAGAAGTCATTCCAAATTTTGGAAGCAGGAAACATCATGTATTAAAATCATTTTCGCCCCTATTTTGTTGTAAAGACCTCATAAAAATATGATTCGCCCTTGATTTTTTTGACAAATACAATGGTATATTGGACAAAATGGATGGTGTGCCTTAATAAGAGTCCTTGATTATCTGGTCTATTAACACAAAAAGAGATGAAGTGTTTTTATTTTTTTGTCGGATGTGTCCTATTTTCAAAATCCTATTCGATATAAGGGTGTAAATATTATTTATCCATTTATTTAGATTACAATTATCATGAAAGAATTTATGTTGATTTTTAGAAGTGAGAAAAAAGTTGAACGTTCCACACCCGAAGAAATGCAAGCGCAAATCAAAACGTGGCAGGATTGGATTGGAGGCATTGCCGCCCAAGGAAAATTTGTTGGCACGAATGCCTTAGGCATGGAAGCAAAAGTAGTTCGTTCCAATAACATCATTACCGATGGTCCTTATATGGAATTGAAAGAAATGGTGGGTGGTTATGTAATTGTAAAAGCCGATGACATAGAAGAAGCCATCAAATTATCGGATGGTTGTCCTGTACTTTCGTATGGCGGTTCTGTAGAGGTACGTGATGTCATGGTTTTTAATCAGTAAAATGACGATAAAATAGGTTTTCGAAATAAATTTCGAAAACCTATTTTTATTTTCTTATGAACGAAAAGATTGAAATATCAAATTTATTCCGGAGTGAATTCAGTAAGATTGTAAGTGTACTTTGCAAGACTTTTGGTTTGTCCAATATTCAGCTGGCAGAGGATATTGTTAGCGATACGTTTGTAGTAGCTGTTGAAGTTTGGTCGTTAAAAGGGTTACCTGAAAATCCGAATGCTTGGTTATATGCTGTTGCTAAAAATAAAACCAAGGATTACCTAAAACGGAAAAAATTATTCAGTCAGAAAATAAAACCCGAATTAACGGCTAGCGAAAAAACAAAAAAAGATTTCGAACTCGACTTATCCGAAAAAAATATAGAAGAAAGTCAACTCGAAATGTTATTTACGGTTTGCAATCCAATGCTTTCTACCGAAGCCCAAATTTCTTTATCTCTCAGGATTCTGTGCGGTTTTGCCATCGATGAAATTGCATCCGCATTATTGACATCCAAATCTACCATTAATAAACGATTGCAACGGGCAAAGAAAAATTATATAAAATATAATATCGAATTAGAGCTTCCATCCGAAGGAGAATTACAAGAACGGCAAGCCAATGTTCTCATTATTCTTTATTTATTATTTAATGAAGGATATTATTCCTTTACGGCAGAAAAGAACCTGAAAAAACATCTTTGTTTGGAAGCGATGCGGCTCTTATATCTTTTCCTCGATCGATACCCCACTTCCCAAGCCCAAGCTTTGATGGCATTGTTTTGTTTCCATGCTTCCCGATTCGACGCTCGGGTCGACAACCAAGGAGAACCCATCTTATATGAAGAACAGGACAAAACAAAATGGAGCCTAGAATTAATTGAGAAAGGAGAAAAATACTTGAACCTCTCAGCCCAGGGTAATATTATTTCTAAATATCATTTGGAAGCTACCCTTGCTTTTTTGCATAGCCAACCCCAAGAAGATCCGAACAAATGGGAAAAGATCCTGCAAGTGTACAATCGTTTATTACAATTGGAATATTCTCCTATCACAGCCTTAAACAGAACCTACGCCTTGTCCAAAGCCAATGGAAAAGACGAAGCCATAAAAGAAGCTTTAAAAATAAATCTATCTGACAACCACCTCTACCATTCCTTACTTGCCGAACTCTACAAAGGCATCAATACAGAAAAAGAAATAGAACATTTAAAAATTGCATTAACTTTGGCGAAAACCAAAAGCGAAAAAAATTTGTTCGAATTACGAATAGAAAAAGCCCAAGGCAACAAATAGATTAAAAAATAAATCTGAATGGAAGAGAAAAGAATTCCCGTCACCATCATTACCGGATTTTTGGGTGCCGGAAAAACGACACTGCTCAATCATTTGAATGAAAAATACCATGGAAAAAAATTTGCCATCATAGAAAATGAATTTGGTGAAATTGGCATTGACAATGATCTCGTTGTAGGTGTGGAAAATGGTATTTTTGAAATGTCGAACGGTTGCATCTGTTGCGAACTGAATGATGACTTGGTAGAAGTCCTTGTTAAAATTCTACAACGAAAAGACGACATTGATCATCTTATTATTGAGACGACCGGCATGGCAGAACCCGATGGTGTGGCAACTGCTTTTGTTACCGATCCGGAAGTGCAACGATTTTTTCGGTTGGATGGCACGGTTTGCCTAGCAGATGCGAATCATGTTTTGGATATGGTGGAGGAACGACAAGAAGCCAAAAAGCAAATTACGTTTGCGGATCATATTATCATTAATAAAAAAAGTGATGTTGAAAATTATTATATAGAAGAAATAAAAAAAGTCCTGAAAAAAATGAATCCCTTGGCGACTCAAGAAGTAACTGATTTTTCTAAAAGCCAAGAAGACATCCTAAATCTAAAAGCTTACGAAAGCACAACGATTGCCGAACGAATCGGAAAAGCCAGCGATCATTTAGACCCAGATCATGTTTGTCATAGTGGCTGCGATCACGACCATATAGATATTCACGACCGAGAGCAACGTCATGAACATGAGCACCATCATCACCACCACCATTCCGATGTGGTCTCCCATAGTTTTGTGATCGATGAACCTTTTGATTTATTAAAATTCCGCCACTGGATAAATGTCCTATTAATGTTGCAAGGAGAAAAAATTTATCGGATAAAAGGAATTATCCACTTCATGTACAAAGAGGAACGCATGATTTTACAATCGGTAAAAAATATGCACAGTTTCCAAGCAGGCGAACCCTGGGGCGTTGAGAAAAAACAAACTAAAATTGTATTTATCGGTTTAGGATTAAAAAGGGATGCCTTAGAAAAAGCATTGCGTTCTTGCCTATTCTCCGAATCATATTTTGGATGAAGTTCTTTATTTGTAAAAATGATTTTTCGTTGGATCTTTCAATAATTCAAACATGGCAAAAAGCAAATCTTTCAACCAGGAATATATTCTTTCTGAAATAAAAAACATTATCCCATTAAAGGAATCGGAAGAGAAATTAATTAGAGAAGCTTTCAAACAAAAATCCATATCTGCGAAAGAACACATTTTAACCACTAGCCAAAATTGCGAATTCGAATATTTTATACAAAAGGGAATTTTACGCAACTATTATATTATTGATGATAAAGAAATCATTTCTCATTTTTCTATAGAAGGAGAATGGGCAAGTGATTACAGCAGTATTTTCACGAAAAAAAAATCGGAATTAAATATCCAAGCAATAGAACCAACCAATTTAATTTACCTTTCATTGGCTGATGTAGAACAATTCAATCAAATCATAATTGGTTGGGAGAAAGTTGGCAAATTATTTTTTGAATTGCAACATTACAAAAGGGAAAAAGATCTAAAACAAAGAATATCCCTTTCTCCTGAACAACGTTATATCACTCTTTTAAAAAGAAGGCCCGAACTTATCAATAGAGTCCCCCTTTACATGATTGCCCAATATTTAGGAATGCAACCCGAAAGTCTTAGCAGAATGAGGCAGCGCCTAGCCAAGAATGGCATTTCTTAACCCAAATCAATTGCATGGCATGATTTCTATATTGAACTTTGTATTCAAATAAAAAATGGTGTCATGAGTATTTATGTTATTTTAAATATTATAGGAATATTAATTACTATCTTTTTTGGTGTTTGGGCTTTGGTTCGGCCCAAAACATTTGCCCGACTGGTTTCCCTAACTCCTTATAGAGAACGAGGCATTACAGAAATCCGATCTACGAGTGGTGGTTGGATAATTGGGCTATGCACGTTCACCCTTATATATCAAGAGCCTCTTCTTTTTTCTTGTTTGGGAGCAGGATGGATCTCTACTGCTTTGGTTCGAATCATTTCCATGTTATTTATCGACAATAGCAACACTTCCACTAATATTAAGTTTGTTATTGTAGAATTAATTGTAGGAATACTTTTATTATTGTAGTTCAAAAGTGTGGAACATGTCATTACAACAAAAGTGGAGAAAAAAATTCAAATTCATTAATTGGTATTTTCCTTATTTATTTTCTGGAATAAAAATTACTGAGGTGGATGAAGAGATTACTCGCATCGTTGTAGAAATGCGGATGAAATGGTTCAACCGAAATATGGTGGGAACGCATTTCGGCGGTTCTTTATATTCTATGTGTGATCCTCATTTCATGTTTATTGTTATGATGAATTTGGGCGGCGATTATATTGTATGGGATAAATCTGCAAAAATAGATTTCATCAAACCCGGAAAAGGAACCGTAAAAGCTATTTTTGAAATACCGATGGGAGAAGTTATGAATATAAAAGAAGAAATTGATCGCATTGGAAAAAAGACCTATTGGTTCGAAGCCGAAGTAAAGGATGAAGAAGGGAATGTTGTTGCCAAAGTAGATAAAGAAATTTACGTGCGGAGAAAAAAATAAAACATTCTCCATTCTTTCTTTCAATGAAGATAAGCATCATTGTTTTTTTGTACCCAATAAATAAAGAATGATGCCAGGTCCACTTCTAACTTTATTTATTTCCCATTTGAATTTATCTTTCTCTTCCAAAATCGAAACAAGTTCATTCATTTCTTTAACCGAATAGGTTCTCAAAGAAGAAACGAGACCATCCCACAAGACAACCAACGGAATAATGGGAATCAGATATGTAAAAATGATTCTTCCAATTTTGAAGGGTCTTATGAATGGAGTAATCAGCAAAAGACTAATAGGTGAGAAAAGCATGGCCAATATACTAGGCAAACTCCGTTCTTGTGCTTCGAATATGGCAATCGGGCTGTCTGTATCAATTGCATTTTGCAATATTAATTTTGCTTCTTCTGGCTGAAAATGATGCAAGGATAAAAATTGGGTTCTGAGTCCTTTTAATTGCTTCGGAACATTTTTTGCATTGACCGATTCTTGAATGTATTGAATGTTATCAGCTTGCTTAGTTGTATATTTAAAAGCTGAAATGTTAGGGTAATAATCGGTCAATATAATTTTTAAATCCGGAAATTTCTTTTTCAATTCTGAATTAATCCACAAAAGTCCACCTCCTCCCCCAGAACAAAGATCAATTATTTGGTTTGTATTACTATTTTCCACACCCTTCTCAAGAATGGAAATTACAGGTTGGTATAATTTTGTTTTATTTGAAAGGAACTGCAAGAAATCAGTACAATAATTTCTAAGAAAAGAAGGAAACCATTTTAAGTCACCAAATTCAAAAAGATGTATTCTAGCCATTCCGCTAATTTTGCACAATAATGTATTCTATACGATGCTACCTCAAATATAAAAATATATTCATGTATACAACTGAAAAAAACGAAACCTCCTATTGCTTTGTGTACAGCGACGAACATTAGAAATCAATTCAATTTAATTTTTTGAAACGATCCATTATTGTTTTTAAATAAGCAAATATCAAATTCTTCATAAAGCACCAAAAAATCCGTATCCCCATCCGAATCAACATCTTCAAATAATAAGTTGCTAAAATTATTGGTATCTAAAATAGAAATGTCAACTTGATTATTATCACTCCATTCCCAATCTACTGTACCAATTTCATTTCTAATCCATTTCCAGTTATTATCAAAAGGGTTATGAATAAGAATGTCATTTTTAGCGTCGCCATCAATATCAGCAATATAATAATTTATAGCGTCACCACCCATAGGCATGAAACCGTTTTCACTATATAAGAATTTAGTCATATCATTTGGATTTCGGTATAAGAGGTGGAGTTCATAGTCTTCCATTTGCATAATAATGTCTTTTAAGCCATCTCCATTCATATCTTCGAAAACAGCCGATCTTCCTCTTCTGTCACCAATATTCATACTAGACAACAATTCCATATTGCCTGAAAAACTATACCATTTACCGAGCCTATTAAAATTATCAAATAGAAATATTTCTTTTTCATTGTCATTATCCAAGTCTTCAAAATAAAGCGTAGTGGCATTATTAGAAAATTCTAAAGCTGGGAATAAATTACTGGTCGTAGCAAATGTTCCATCACCTAGATTTTCATGCCATACATTTTCGCGTGAATATTCTTCTGTATAATTATAAATCAAATCTTTTAAGCCATCTTTATCTACATCTTCCATTCTGACTTTTTCAAATACATCAAAATTATTTTCAGGCCAACTTACATCCCATAATAATTCTGAATGAAAATTAGCATTTTCAGTTCCCAAATCAGTATACGTCTTCAAAGAAATATTTCTTCTGTTGCTACCATTTTCATCGTTATATATATAATCATCGTAACCGACAATATCATTTTCGATGTTATCATTATCTAAAGATGTAGCAGCGATCAATCTCGAACCAATCGTATTTCGTGAGTCCCAAGTTTCATCTACTTGGTAGACACAGGATTGGATAAAATTACCTGCCCCATCATTTTCAAAAACTTTTACATGGTACAAGGCAACGGCACTGATGTCCATATCTCCGTCATTATCATAATCATGGTATATGATATTGGTTGATGTTTGATCATTACAATATTTTTTTTGGTCATCATCATCATTATTGCAAGAGCTTGTAATTAAGATTACACCAATAAAAAGGGATAAGGAAAAAATCGAAATTTTAGAGTTCATCTGAGTCTATTTTTGTTATAAAAAGTCTCCAAGATAGAGTTTAAAATTATTATTGTCAATTTATTTTGACAATTAGCTTTTATTAAATCATCTATTGTCCAACAAGAAAACCAAATGACTTCCATTAACTTTTCATTGTGAAAACATGCGCAAGTATTAGAATTCAACTTGCTTTTTTGTCGCCTTTCTTAACAAGACATTAAACACTGTTAACAAGGAGTTACAAGAACAACCTTCTAATTCGAAATAACTTTGCTTCTGAAAAATAGTTTGACACTCCCCCTTGATAAATTATATCAACTAACTATTTACCCATTACTTTTTCCAACTCATTAATTTAATATTATGATGGCTCGTTTTACATTGTTATTTATTCTCATTTTTTGTTTTTCGAACAATTATGCCCAATCTATAAAAGGACAAATCAAGGATGCTGAAAACCAAGATCCCATTCCATATGCCACGCTTATTTTAAATGATTTAGAAGGAAATTACTTAGAAGGTGTTACAACAGATGATGATGGAAAATATGTATTAAAATATAAAAAGGGAAAATATAATTTAGAAATTTCATTTATGGGATATGAAACCCTTCATAAAGAAATAATTTTTGATGGTGACATTGAGTTGGATTTTAATATGAAAAACGCATTAACTACACTAGATGAAGTTACCGTAACAGCAGAACGAACAACGATACAACAAATGATTGATAAAAAAGTAATTCATGTTGGAACAGATATTCTTTCGAGTGGCGGAGACGCTACGACGGTTCTCAGCCAACTTTCAGAAATAGATGCGGATGAAACAGGAAGGGTCAGTCTAAGAGGAAATGAAAATGTCAATATTTTAATTAATGGAAAACCATCCCCTTTGGACAATGCAGAATTGTTACAACAAATATCAAGTGATGAAATAAGTCAGATTGAAATCATTACCTCGCCTTCGGCCAAATATCAAGCCAGTGGACTTACGGGTATCATTAATATTATTACCCATAAAAAAGTACGGAAAGGATTGTCGATCACAACGAACGCAAATGTCAATTCTTTGGGAGGATACAACCCTAAAATTTCATTTCAATTCGGACATTCCAATTTAAATTTCAAATTAGGCGGAGGGTATCGAAAAAGGATTTCCAAGAACCATAATTTTCAAATAAGAAATGGAGCAGAACCTTTTTCTCAATTTACGGATTACAGCTATGATGGAAACATATATCTCTTAAACGGAGGTATCGATTGGTTCATTAGTGACAAGGATGAGTTATCCATAAATGTCGATTATAAAAATAACGGACACGATTTAACGAACATCTCAAGTATTTTTGTCGACAATTCTATCTTTAATCAAGATCGATTTAATGTGCATTCCCATATTACTTTTAATTCAAATGCAAATTATCGACATTATTTTAATGAGAAAAAAGGTTTTTTGGAAGTAGATGCCCAAGTCTCAGACAACGCAAATATTCTAAGCAATAATTTTGTACCCAATATTGACATACTAGACAATGAAGTCAACAACGATGTTTTAATTTCAAATTTGGCTTTAGATTTTTCGGATGAAATAAATGAAAATTTAAAAATAGAAGCCGGTTTATTATGGAATCGGAGTGTCTACGAAAACATTAGAAATCAATACGACGAAATGGGCAGCACTACTCTTTTTGATAATTTTAAAAACAGACGATCTACCTATGCCATTTATGGTTTAGCAAATTTCAAAATAAATAAATTGACGATACAAACCGGATTAAGAGGTGAACGTTACCAAAGGAATGCAAATTTAATTACAGAAGGAACAAAGGTGTCTAACACTTTCAACAACTTATTTCCGACACTTCATTTAAGTTATAAAGTAAGCGACGAACAAAGTATAAATCTAGGATATAATCGAAGAACGTCGAGGCCTCGTTTGGGACAAGTCAATCCGAACCCTTTCCAGAGTAACGAGTTTTCTGTGACTCGGGGCAATCCTTCTTTAGAACCCGAATTTTCAAATAATATCGAACTGACTTATCATTATAAAAAAGAAATATTTAGCATTTCTTCTGACATTTCCTACCGCCTAAAAAGCAATGTAATTACTGCGTATCAATTTGTAAATGATGAAGACTTGACAGAGCGTACTTATTTGAATAATGGAAAAAGCGATGCATTGGGATTTGGTATTAATACAAAAATAAATTTCCCGAAATGGTTCGCCACCGATTTTAGTTACAATTGGTTTTATGAAAAATTCAGAACCGATCGTCTTGATTTTGTAAGAAACCACTCTAAAAGTTCTAGGTTCACTTTTAAGAATACCTTTACTTTTTCAAAGAAAACGAATTTGGTGGCTACTTGGCGATATTCATTTGCGAATGAATTGTTTAATCGTAATATAAAAACCAATCAAGATATTGAATTGGCTATCCGACAAAAAATCCTAAAAAATAAAGGAAGTCTTACGCTTAGAGTTACGGACATATTTAATACTCGTGGCTGGGAAGGACTTATACTAGGAGAAGATTTCACGCAACAATTTCAATACAAACCTATTTCAAGAGTTGTTCATTTAGCTTTCTCCTATACATTCAAAGGAGGTGAAAAAATTAAAAAGAGAAATAAAAAATCTCGTAAATACGATAGCGGTGTGGTTCATTAATTTCTTATTTTTCAAAACCTAATCGAAATATTTTATTACCTTACTGGTTAGAAATCATCTAAATTCATTCAACAATACAGGCATAGAAATTCATGTCCGGAAAAAGAATAAATAAATTCGTCGAACCACCTAGTGCAGAGGAGATTCAAAAAGTTCATGAAGCCATTTTACCCTTCATACATGTAACACCGGTTTTGTCGTCCACTAGCATTAATGAATTAACGGGAGCGGACATTTATTTTAAATGCGAGAATTTCCAAAAAAATGGAGCCTTCAAAATACGAGGTGCGATGAGTGCTGCCCTTAGCTTAGACGAAGAAGCTTTAAAAAATGGTTTAACCACCCATTCCTCTGGAAATCATGCACAAGGAGTTGCAAAATCGGCACAATATTTAAATGTACCTGCTTTTATTGTCATGCCTGAAAATTCTGTTCAAGCAAAAATAGAAGCGACAAAAAAATTAGGAGCCAAAATTATTTTTTGTGACCCTACCATTGAAGCTCGAGAAAAGGCCGTAAAAAAAATCATACAAGAAAAAAACGCCACCTACATTCATCCTTACAACGATTACAACGTCATTGCAGGACAAGGAACGATCGCCTTGGAATTGTTGGAACAACAGCACCATTTAGATATTATTATTTCCCCAGTAAGTGGCGGCGGATTATTATCCGGAATCAGTATTGTATCGCAACAAGCCCAACATATTTTCTCGCATTATCCAACCCATCCAAAAATCATAGCTGCCGAACCCAAAGGTGCCGATGATGCCTACCGATCTTTTTATTCCAAAAAATTAGAAAAAAATATTTCTCCAAAAACTATTTGTGATGGTCTCCGTGCCAATTTAGGAATCAAAACCTTCCCCATTATTTTACAACATGTCAATGAAATTTTTACTTGCCACGAAGAAAGCATTATCCGTGCCATGCGTTTAATTTGGGAACGCATGAAAATTATCATAGAACCATCGAGTGCTGTTCCCTTGGCGGTCATTCTTGAAAACAGAGATTTTTTCTCTGGAAAAAAAATTGGTGTCATAGTAACTGGCGGTAATGTGGATTTTAAAAATTTGCCTTTTTAATCATCCAACCCACTTGTAAAATCCTTCACCCTAAGTATTTTGATTTCCCTTTGACATTACTTCGCAATAAAAACCTATCTTTGCGGCAGCATTTTAACCAAATACTTTCTTATGATTTCTACAGAAGTTCAAGAAAACTTAGACATTATCAGGCAAAGTGCCCGAGATTTTGCCGAGACACATATCAGACCCCATGTAATGGAGTGGGATGAATCCCAACACTTCCCAATGGACATGTTCCATAAAATGGGAGAGCATGGCTTTTTAGGCGTCCTTGTTCCTGAAGAATACGGAGGCTCTGGTCTGGGTTACCAAGAATACATTACCATTATTGTTGAGATAGCTAAAGTATGCAGTTCTATCGGATTAAGTACGGCTGCCCATAATTCGCTTTGCACCAATCATATCTTGATGTTTGGCAATGAGGAACAGAAAAAGAAATATTTACCCAAATTAGCTTCCGGCGAATGGATTGGTGCTTGGGGCTTAACCGAACCCAACACCGGCTCTGATGCCATGCGAATGAAAACCGTTGCGGTAGAAGATGGCGATTATTATGTCCTCAATGGTGCAAAATCTTGGATCACGCATGGTATATCCGGACACGTGGCTGTTGTTCTTGCCCGTACCGGCGAGTTACTAGACTCTCGTGGAATTACTGCTTTCGTCATCGAACGGGACACGCCCGGATTCAATGCCGGAAAAAAAGAGAACAAACTGGGCATGCGAGCCAGTGAAACCGCAGAAATGATTTTTGAAAACTGCCGCGTACATAAAAGTCAGATTTTAGGAGAAGTAGGAGAAGGATTCATCCAAGCCATGAAAATATTAGATGGTGGTCGTATTTCTATTGCTGCTCTTTCTCTGGGTATTTGCTACGGTTCTTACGAAGCATCTGTAAAATATGCGAAAGAAAGGGAACAGTTCGGAAAACCGATTGCCAAATTCCAAGGCATTTCTTTCAAATTGGCCGATATGCGTACAAAAATCGAAGC
>JAHDDR010000252.1 GCA_020629255.1 Saprospiraceae bacterium
TGATTAAATTATAATTATACATCAAATTTCCTCCGAGTGTATTTTCAATGGCCATGATTCCTATATCCGCATTTTCTTGCTTTTCGATATTGTCAACTAATTCATCGAATGTATGAGCGGGGACGACTTGGATTTCTTCATTGGAAAAATTAAGTCGTGCAGCAATTTCATGGAAGGCTCCGGCATATCCTTGTATGCATATTCTTTTTGGAATCGGATTCACGCTTGTATTTTTATGTGTGGATGTTTCTGCAATCATTTTAATTTTTTTATTTCGATTTTTGGGATGTATCCATAAAAAAAGAGTTCCGAATTTTCGGAACTCCTATATCATTATACCCTAACAATTACTTCGTTCCTTTTACCAGTTTGAAGGATAAAAGAAATAAAAATAAAATGTGTTAGAACAAAGATTTTGCATGGACGTAATTTTAAGTCTTTAATCAAATGTATAGGATTAGGATGAACAAATCAAATTTATTCTTTTATTTTTTTAATAGATTTTATTCCGAATCGTTTTTTATGGAAGGGAAATTAGAGATTTTGAAAATATACAAGGCATTTTCCGAAAATCGTAGCCTTAGCTACGGTTAAGGGAAATAACGCAGTAGATTTTACAAAAGATCCATTTGCCTATAATCAATTATTCGTAATAAAGTCTAATAAAATGAAAGTTGGATATGAGATGTTTCCCCTTTTCCGGTTTCAATTCGATTTCTACTGATGCCTGAATCCATCAGTCCTTTTTTCAAGGAGATGGCCCGTATGTTATTTTTAGATAAAATCTTGATTTTACGATCGGGGTTTTCTTTCAGCACTGCTGCCAGTTCCTTGATTTGGCCCCTAGAGCTTTTTCGAATCATGGCAGAAGAACCTCTGAATTGTAGTTCAGAAAAATCAATTATTTTTCCTGAGTTCAGATGGGAAGAAATTTTATTTTTCGTTTCACCAGGAGTATAATTGGAATGGCTGGATGGAGGCGTTTCTGCTTTTGGCTTCGGTTTCGTTTCTTCTTTCTTTTTGAGTAAAGGCTCTGGTTTTGGTTCTACAATTGGTTTTGGTTCTTCCTTTTTCGGTTCTACTGAAACGGGTTCTTCCTTGATCTCCTCTTTTGCAACCGGGGTCATTATTTCTTCCTCGATTTCGGGAATAGGATTGATGACTGCTGACTTTTCTTCCGTTTGTTGTGTTATTTCATTTCCGTCATTGTTCCATCCACGAATAAAGAATGCCAGTATGATACATCCCAAAATTCCCATTAGACCAAAGGGTAGGTATTTCATCCAATTGGTGGGAGAATTTGATATCGCAATTTGTGGGCTATGGTTTTGAAATGCTGTGGCTTCTTTTTTTGGTGGAGGGGGAGAAGAAGCTTGGCTCTGTTGGAAAATATTCATGTTGGCAAAACCGGGAGGAATAGATGCTCCGATATGTCCCTTTTGTGTGGATAAAAGATTGGAAAGGCCTTGCTCGTCCAAATTCTGGTTTTTTACTTGTTTTCCGATTACGCCAAAAATTAAAGGGAAAGCCATTTTTATGAGAGAGGAGGAAGAATTTCGTTGCAAACCACTATACTCGGATACAGTCTCTACCATAAGCGATTTTTTATTTCCTAGGAAACGGTTCGAAAGCCGTTCTCCTGTTCTCATCAAGGAATCGGTAGAACTACCACCACTGAATAATCCCGAAAGGTAGTTCAACATGCTACCGTCGTGGCGTTCATTTTGTATGGTCTGTAGCAGCTCACTTACTCCTTGTTCGTTTGCTCCCTTTCTCACCAGGACACTCATCAAGGAAGGTAAAACGGCATCTAGGGCCGTTTGAATTTGTAGTGGTTGCTCCCCTAAGAATTCACTCACTTGCTCGTTTAGGCTCGAACCGAGTTGATATTTTAATAAATTCAATAGATTCATGGGCAAAATATGGTTTCCTCTAATAGTTTTCCCATTTTCCCTTAATAAATGGGATGTATTGTTCTCTTAGTCTTCTTTTTTGGGGGAGGGGTGATGCTTTATGTTATAACAAATCCAAATTTAATATATTTTTTTAATATATGCTTAATATTGTTGTTCTAAGGGGCTTTTTCAGAATAGAAGACCAATAAAAAAAAGCCCTTTGCCAAAGGCAAAGGACTTTATACAGGGTGTTCTGTCTTTTTATTGGAACAGATTTTTATCGTTTAGTGAAGTATAGCTCAACTCTTCTATTTTGAGCTTTACCTTCATCGGTAGCATTGTCACCAATTGGTTTTTCTTGACCATGACCTATCGTAGTGATTCTTTTAGTATCAACACCTCTAGAAACCAAAGCAGCCTTAACGGCTTCCGCTCTTTTACCAGAAAGAGTCTTGTTGTTAGCAGCATCACCAGTATTATCTGTATGACCTTCTACTCTGATTTCAGCTGTATTGTAGGCATCCAAGATAGCAGCAAGATTATCCAATTGAGTATTGGAAGCTTCCGTTAAGGTAGCAGACCCCGTATCGAAAGTCAAGCCATCAAAAGTATAAGCCGTAGCAAGATCGGATCCTTTACCACTCAAGAAAGAAGTAATTTTATCTCCAAAAGAGTTAGCCGCAAATTTGATTTCTGTACCACCGGGAAGATTGATGGATTTGAATGCTCCAGCTACGGCATCCGCAGCACCTTTTGCCGCGTCACCCACAACATCGGCGGCATCTCCGGCTAAATCGGCAGCACCTTTTGCCGCATCACCGGCAACATCAACTGTTTTGTCAACGGCACCTTTTGTAGCATCTACAGTATTGTCAACTGCACTACATCCGGTTCTGAAACCGAAATAGCTTCCTACCAATAATAACAAGAACAATGGGAGTAACCATTTCAACATGGAACCACCTGTTTTAGCAGCTTCACCGGCTACATCGGCTCCGGTTTCTACGACTTTAGAGCCGGTTTCAACGACCTTAGAGCCCGCAGAAGAAACCGTGTCTTTGAATCCATCAGCAAAACCTAAAAGGCTTCCAATTCCAGATAGACCGGAAGGCATCATAGAGCCAACGTGATCTTTTTGGCTAGAAAGAAGGTTCATTAAACCAGTAGCATTCAGTCCATTGCTGGCGACTTGTTTTCCCAACATGCCCATTACTAACGGAGCTGCCATTTTCATTAATGATGATGATGAACTTTCACTGACACCACTGAATCCGGCAATTTTACTTACGATGGATCCCATGTTGTTACCCATAAGACCTGAAAGGATAGAGCCACCTGAGGAAAGAAGTCCATCTGTAGAACTTCCACCACTGAACAAACCAGATAGGTTGCTCAACATGCTTCCATCATGGCCACCGGAGGTGATCATGTTCAACAATCCAGATGCTCCGGATTCAGAGGAACCTTTGCTGATAAGGCTTCCCATCAAAGATGGAAGAATGGCACTCATTGCAGAAGTTGTGTTGGATTTGCTTTCTCCTAAGAAAGAACTAGCTTGATCCACGAGTGTGTCTCCAAGTTGATCTTGGAGAAGAGATAATAAATTCATGATTTAAAAGTTAAGTTAAACAGAATTGAATTTGATT
>JAHDDR010000065.1 GCA_020629255.1 Saprospiraceae bacterium
ACCTGTGGTAGCCAAGATGGTTCGGTAACCTTAACTGTCAGCGAAGGAATGCCGCCCTATATTTATTCTTGGGAAGACGAGTCGAATCCGGGTGTTGAAATTTCGAACCAAGCGGATTTGTCGGGTTTGTCATCTGGAAATTATGTAGTAACCGTTAGTAATGCCGACGGTTACTGTCCGGTTGTTGCTTCAAACATACAAGTAGGTGATATACCAACTCCTACAACAAACGGAGGAACAACTATTCCTGAAAATTGTGGAGCCTTAGATGGAGCTGCTTCGATAATCATTTCTGGAGGAATTCCGCCGTACAATTATTCATGGGAAGATGAGTCGAATCCAGGCGTTCAAATATCGAATCAACAAACAGCAATAGGTTTGCCGACGGGTTCTTACGTCGTAACGGTTAGTAATGCAGATGGCTCTTGTGAAGTAGTTGTTCCCAATATACAAGTGGGGAATGTAGGTGGTCCAAATATAGATGCAATTAGTTCTTCTCCCGAAAATTGTGGAGCTTCAGACGGGAATGCAACGGTAAGTATAAGTGGTGGTGTCCCTCCATATAATTATACTTGGGAAGCCGTTGGTTTACCAGGCGTTGTTATTTCAAATTCAGATTCAATTACAAATGTTGCTACGGGAATATATGCAGTAACCGTTAGTAACTCGGATGGCAGCTGCCCTACATTTTCGGTGGTTCAAGTAGATATGGCAGGTAATCCGATATTATCGGTTTCCTCGACTCCCGAAGAATGTGGTTTGTCTGATGGAACTGCTGTAGTGATGGTTTCAGGCGGATTCCCTCCGTATATTTATACTTGGGAAGCTGTATCTGTACCCGGCGTTAGCTTAGGGAATTCTACTATACTAACTGGATTAACGGCTGGGTTTTATCAAGTTACCGTTAGTAATTTTGATGGCACTTGTTCCCAAGTTACTTCGGTACTCGTAGAAGGAGACAGCGATTTGTCGATGGCCGTTTTGAAAGAAGATGTCGATTGTTATGGATATGATAACGGCATATTACATATATACGGATATGGTGGGGAAGAACCTTATTCTTTTTCTTTGGATGCAGGGATGACTTTCACCACAGATTCTCTTCATCCTAATTTACCTGCGGGAGAATATACGGTCATGGTTATGGATGCATTAGGCTGTGCAGTTTTAGAACAAATCATTATTCATCAACCAGATGAATTGTTGGTGGATGCTGGCAACGACATACAAATTAATTATGGAGAAAATATAGATTTGGGTGCTTTGCTGACATACTATGACCATATAGATTTGACTTGGCAATCTAGTGGAATAGATAGCATGAGTTGTTATAATTGTCCGAACCCTATAATCATGCCATTAGAATACACTACGTATTATATTACAGTTTTAGATACGCTAACGAACTGTACACATGCAGATGAGGTTAGGGTCTTTGTCAATTTTAATGATGGTGTATATATACCCAACGTTTTCTCCCCCAACGATGATGGATTAAATGATAAATTCATTGTTTATGGGAGCCAGAATATTGATCAAATTATGAATGTGGAATTATTCAGTCGATGGGGAGAAAGAGTGTACCAAAGAAATAATATTTCTCCGAATGATATTACTCAAGGCTGGGATGGTAAATTAAAAGGTAACCCAATGAATCCGGGAGTATTTATTTACAAGGTTGAAGTAAGGTTTATAGATGGAACTATAAAAGATTATAAAGGAGAATTTACCTTGTTGAGGTAAAATAAAAATCCCTTAGTGTTTTTACTAAGGGATTTTTATTCTTGATTTCCTAATAAATAAATTCAATATTTTTTGCCAAGGTGCCTTTTTCATTTTCCTCTATATCAAATTCATAAATTCCCTCATGTTTCGGAAGATACCCGTTGGGCAATTCAGAGAAATGAAAAAATATCGGTTGGTATTTATAATTTAAATCCATATAACGGAAAAAACCAAACGTATGCTTGTATTGGATTTCATAACAAACACCCCTTACCCTAGAACCTAATTTCCCCCAATCATGAAAATCTTGATTTTCGATAGGGACAAGGTTTGGAATTACAAAACCGGAAGTGTAGGTGTCGCTTTCATAAATAAGTTCTCTTGCCACATTTCTAAAAGAAAGCACTTCTACTCTCACGCCCATGTTTTGTACAACACGTACTACTCTCTTGAAATCTCCGTCGCCGGTCAATAAAAAAATCATATCCAGATTTTTGGCCTGCATAATGATGTCAACCGCCATGTCCAAATCTGCATTGGCTTTGGTTACCTCTTCGCCACCTTCACCTACAAATCTTTTTATTTGTTTGATAACGATTTTATACCCGAAATTTCGAAGTATGGAAAAATAATTTTGTTGCTTATTTCTGTATATTGGATCTTCTTTGGCTCGTTCTTTATCGTAAGCCAAATAAGTTATCATTCTTGATGGAGGAAGTTCACCCAAACAATAATCCCTCAAAACATCATAACGCATTGCATAACCACCACTCATACTGATATTGGATGAGTCTACATAAATTCCTATTTTCATTTTTAATTTTTTAAAACTAAGTACTAGGACAAAATTATATTACCATTAACATGGATAATGATTTTTGGTCTAGACGAGGCAAAAAACACAGGCATAGCCGTAGCTATGGCGAGTATTTTTAACGAAGTATAGGCAAAAAAGAATATTCATTTAATAAGTGATTTAATTTGTCCTAGTACTTATTTACTTTTAAATAGTATAATTGATAAATAATTTAATCTCATTTTGACACATACAAAACCGCTTCTGTCTTACAAATCGAAAACAGAAACACTATAATTTATTGGGTTCTAAAAAGTGTTGGAGTTGCTAGGCAACTCAATCAATCAGGGATAAAGAATTTATCAAGGTTATAAAAGTGTGTAATTGCGTGTACGTATTGTATGTGTATTAGTTTCCTCTTGGGAGAGATAATTTCGAAGTGCAAAGTTATGAATAGCACTTCAATTTTGCAACAATACTTTTACGTTTATCCATTTTTTTATAAAATCTTTATCTGCGGTCAAATTGCAGATGACCCGATATTTCGATTCTAACAAAACAGTGCTTTGTTCTGCTCTTTCCTCTACGACTTGCCAGGGAGAACGACCACTAGCATGGATAAAATAAAAAGCATTGCCATCATGAATCAAAAAACCGGTATGGGTATCCAGACCTATAACATAAACGCCTTTCCCTTGATGGCGGATATATTCTAATACAGTGTTAAGAGATTGGTTGGAAAATCTTTTTATAGAAGAAGGGGATACGAGTTGTTGGATCATTTTTTCAGAAGCCATTTGGGCGAGGGCTTCTCTTTTGAGATCGATGCCCATATCTTCGAGCAGAGTGGTGACAAAATATCCACAGGCAATTTCTCCTTTTCCCGGAGATTCGCTTTTGCCATAAAAATCATAATTCGTTCCCAACCAGAAAGAGAAAAGCTGCATGTCCAAACCTTCTTGGAATTGGGCGGCAGCTTTGTCTAAAATCTTTTCTTTACTCCATGAAATGCGATATTCTTCAGATAGTTCTTTTCGTTTTTGTTGGATGGTTACTAATTCCTTATCATATTTTTTTAAAGTATAATGAAATTCATGGTATCCGGGCAATCCTGGAAAATATTGACATCCCCAATAATAAATGATGCAAAAAATGATACATCCGAATAGGTATGTGAGCCATCGCCTCAAGGTAAAAGACTAAAATAATTTTCCCATCTGAGTAGGAGGAACAATGCCCAAATGTTGATACGCCTTTTGGGTAACTTCTCGCCCCCGGGGTGTTCTTTGTATAAATCCCTCCATGATTAAGAACGGCTCATGGACTTCTTCAATGGTGCCGGCCTCTTCGCCCACTGCGGTAGCAATCGTCGTAATGCCCACAGGCCCACCTTTGAATTTATTGATGATAGTCGATAAAATCCGATTGTCCATTTCGTCCAACCCACCTTCATCCACATTTAGGGCTTCCAAACCAAATTGAGCAATTTTTATATCGATACTACCATTCCCTTTTACCTGTGCAAAATCCCGTATTCTTCTTAAAAGGGCATTCGCAATTCTAGGCGTACCTCTGCTCCTTCTGGCAATTTCATTCGCTCCCTGATCATCAATAGGCACCTTTAGAATAGTTGCCGATCGTTTGATAATATTGACCAAGGTGGCCACATCATAATAATCCAATAAGAACGTAATACCGAAACGAGCCCGCATGGGTGCCGTCAATAATCCCATACGGGTGGTTGCTCCCACCAGAGTAAACGGGTTCAGATTAATTTGGATGCTTCGGGCATTGGGACCACTATCTATCATGATATCTATTCGATAATCTTCCATGGCAGAATAGAGGTATTCTTCCACAACATTATTCAATCGATGAATTTCATCAATGAATAAGACATCCCCTTCCCCTAGATTGGTGAGCAATCCGGCCAAATCGCCCGGTTTTTCCAGAACAGGACCCGACGTCATTTTCATTTCTGCTCCCATCTCATTAGAGATAATATGGCTGAGCGTTGTTTTCCCCAATCCGGGAGGTCCATGCAATAATACATGATCCAAGGCCTCGTCCCGCATTTTGGCGGCAGTGATGAAAACATCGAGATTTTCCACAATTTTCGGTTGGCCACTAAAGTCTTTCAAGGACTTCGGACGCAAAGCCTTTTCCACTTGGAAATCTTCAGAAGAGAAATTATCGGTATTTGGATCTAAATTCGGATTCATATAAAGGTGTTAGAACACAAGCAAAGGTAGTATGAATTATTCAATCGGTTGCACAGGTCTTCCTTTTTCAATGGTAGTACAACAAGTGATTTCTACCATTTTTCCTTTCATGCATATACTCATCAGTTCTTTGGCATCCCTGTAACTTATTGAAACAGTTTTGGATTCGAAAAAGTTGCTAGGAGAAAAGATCTCATTTTTGGAGAAATGGGGCGAAAGAATTTCGCCATTTTCCAATTGTAAAAGATATTGGCAACCATCCAAACCTGTATAATCCAAAACGGTTGCCGTTACATCACAAATGTTGTTTTTGATGTTTGTTTCGTCTTTGGGTTGACCAACATTACATGATAATGTAAACAGGAAATAAAGCCAAAGGAAATAGAGTGTCGATCTAGCATGTGCCATATGATAATAATTTATTACTTTTGCAGCGCTTTAGAACCAAAGGGGTTCTAATCTAATCATTTGTATAATTAATTTTTCCTCAATTTCGGAAATTAAAACTAAGTCTTTAGCATGAGTGGACGGAAAATCACCTTAACCAAGACAGGTAAATTAAAAGTGCCAAAAAATCCAATCATTCCTTTTATAGAAGGAGATGGAATCGGACCCGACATCTGGGCATCGGCAGTCAGAGTTTTTGATGCAGCAGTAGAAAAAGCATATGGCGGCGACAGAAAAATTGTTTGGCATGAAATATTGGCAGGGCAAAAAGCATTCGATCAAACCAAAAAATGGTTGCCTAAAAAAACATTGGATGCCATTAAAGAATACAAAGTAGCCATAAAAGGTCCTTTAACAACTCCTGTCGGTGGAGGGATTAGATCCTTGAACGTGGCTCTAAGACAAAAATTGGATTTATACGCTTGTGTACGCCCGGTTCAATACTTTAAGGGAGTGCCTTCTCCTTCAGTTCATCCTGAAAAAGTGGACATGGTGATTTTCCGTGAAAATACGGAAGATATTTATGCCGGTATCGAATTCTTGGCAGGAACACCGGAATTGAAAAAATTGAAAAATTTCCTAACCAAAGAAATGAAAGTAAAAGGAATCCGTTTCCCTAACACTGTTTCTTTGGGTGTAAAGCCCGTTTCTATCGAAGGAACAGAACGGTTGGTTAGAGCCGCCATCAAATATGCCATCGAAAATAAAAAACCTTCTGTTACTTTGGTGCATAAAGGTAACATCATGAAATTTACCGAAGGTAAATTCAAAGAATGGGGTTACGAATTGGCAGAAAGAGAATTTGGAAGAAAAGTATTCACTTGGGCACAGTACGATAGAATTGCAGCGGAGAAAGGTAAAGATGCAGCCAACAAGGCTCAAGCCAAAGCCTTGGAAAAAGGAAAAATCCTTATTAAAGATTCTATTGCGGATGCTTTCCTTCAACAAATCCAAACTCGTCCGGCAGAGTATTCTGTTATTGCAACCTTGAACTTGAACGGAGATTATGTTTCTGATGCCTTGGCTGCTATGGTAGGAGGAATTGGAATTGCTCCCGGAGCCAACATCAATTATGTAACTGGTATGGCGATTTTCGAGGCCACGCATGGTACGGCGCCTAAATATACAGGACAAGATAAAGTGAATCCAAGTTCTGTTATCCTTTCAGGGGAAATGATGTTCCGTTATATGGGATGGAATGAAGCGGCGGATTTGATTGTGAAAGGAGTTGTTGGAGCCATCAGTAAAAAACGCGTAACTTATGATTTCCACCGTTTAATGAAAAGAGCTAAACTTTTGAAGTGTTCTGAATTTGGTTCAGAAATCATAGATAATATGTAATTCGGTATTCAACCGAATAAAAATAGCCCGGAGTTGCTTGTCGACTTCGGGCTATTTATGTTAAACAAATGACTAATGCATATGAATCATACAATCAAACCCTTGGTTTTTTTTATGTTTGCAAGATACTTTGTATTAGTAAATTCATTTCAAGTATTTTATCATACTACAATAATTCAAGAATGAGAAAATTTCTTTCTTTATTGACCATATTGTTTTTTACCATTCAATTAAAAGCCCAGATTCCTTGTGCTACCTATACCGAAGGTTGTACTCCGAATGGAGCTTACCAATGGGTATTCGTCTTAGAACCGGGTGCATCCATTTCATTTGATGCTTTGGCTCCACCAAGCGCATGGACCGTTACACAAACAGGAACAAATCCTGAAGAATGGACGGTAGTAGCAACCGATCCCGATCCAAGTGATTTCTTGAATTTTTCCATAGGTACAATAGTTATTGATGGACCTGCATGTGATGCTGTTCCTACACTGACCGTTGGCTTGGATTGTATTTTGGATGGTTGCCCCAATTGTGGATCGGCCGTCTGTGATATCATTGCATCTACCCCTTTAAATATTCAATGTAATGACAATGGAACACCTTCTGATGCTACCGACGATACCTATACGTTTGAGGTGACGGTTTCTGAGGTTTCGGGGGGAACAAGTTGGACCGCCAATGACCCTTTAAGTTCTACAGGGAGTTATGGTGCTACGGTTACGATGGGGCCTTATAATATCAGTGATGGTGGATTTACCATCACATTCACAGATGCTTCGGATCCTTCTTGCACAACCGATATAGGTGTTACTCCACCAGCACCCTGTTCAACTCCACTGGCTTGTTCTATAACTTCATCTCCTGTTGCAGATATCCAATGTAATGATAACGGGACACCCAATGATACAACAGATGATACATTTACCTTCACAGTAACCATTTCCGAAACAAATGGCGGAGCAAGTTGGACAGCCAATGATCCTCTTAGTTCGACGGGAACTTATGGAACAGCAATAACCCTCGGACCATACAATATTAGCGATGGAGCTTTTATGGTGGTCTTTTCTGATATAGATGATCCCTCTTGTACAACAAATGTTAGTGTATTGGCTCCCCAACCTTGTTCTGTTCCGCAACCTTGCTCTATTTCAACAACAACGCCAGCCAATATAGATTGTAATGATAATGGAACACCCAATGATACAACAGATGATACTTTCACGTTTACCATAACTGTTACCGATGCAAATGGTGGTTCGGGATGGATAGCCAATGATCCTTTAAACTCATCGGGTAATTATGGTATTACAACGACAATGGGGCCTTATCCGGTCAGTGCAGGAAATGTAAACTTTACCATTACTGACAATAGTGACCCCACTTGTGTCACAAGTGCAAGTGTGACTGCACCCGCCCCTTGTTCAGTCTCGACAACTTGTTCCTTGTTCATTACCCAGGCTTCTGCTGGTGCTTGTAATGCCAATGGCACACCATTTGACCCTTCAGATGACACATTCCCTGTAACCGTAGATGCCTCAGCTACGAATGGAGGGACAGAATATATCGTCTCTGATGGACAAAATACGTATGGACCTTTCCCATATAATCTTCCGGTTTTAATTGAATTGCCAGCAGATGGTAACAATTATACCCTAACTTATACCGATACTTCGGATCCGACTTGTACAAATACAGCTACAGTATCACAATCTCCCTGTTGCATCATTGATGTGACTTCTACCATTGTACCGGTAACAACAGACCTAGAAGGAGGTGAAATACATTTATGTTTCAATTCCGGTATGGAACCCTTCAATATAGTTACGTCTCCAATTACCAATGCTTCTGTTTACCCAGTACCGGGAGACTGCACATATAATTACATCATTTCAGGATTGCCTACGGGTAGTTATGCTGTTAACATTATGGATGCGATGGGATGTGTGGCAGTGTTGGATAACCAAGTAGTAACCCAAGAATCCTGCACAGATTTTCAAATATCAGATGCTACTTCAATGGGTATTTCTTGTGTTGGAGAATCTGACGGGCAAATTGAAATCAATTTATATACGGCTGGAAATGCCAATACAATAACAGTAGATGTTGGAAACGGTATTCCACCGATGACATTCAGTGGTACATTAGAAGGTTCTCCTTTAGTTTTTGATGGCTTACCTCCTGGAGAATATGACCTGACATTATTTGATAATAATGGTTGCCAAGCCACATATTTATTCAATCCGGTGACTGTTGCTGGTACTACTCCCATTTCACCTGATAATACAGTTACAGATGCTACAACAATTGGAGGAACGGATGGCTCTATCGAATTATGTTTGTCGGGTAGCGCCGGAGGTTTTATGGCAACAATAGATCCCCCAGTAGGAACCATTGCCAGTAATGGAGGTTGTCAAAATGGAGGCGAGTCCATTTTGATTTCTGATTTGCCAGCTGGAGAATATACCGTTTCTATTGAAGATGCGAATGGATGTTCTTTGGAATTAGACTTTATTGTAAATGATCCATCTTGTCCATTGACCTTAGAGGTTACAGATACAGAAAGTATTATTTGTGGAGGAGCAAGTACAGGCTCGATTTCTTTTGAAGTTACAGGAGGTACTTCTCCTTATAGCGTTTCTTTGGATGGTGGTCAAACATTCCAACCTTCCCAAGCAACAAGTATCTTTGATGTGGTGGATTTACCCGCAGGAGATTATCCCATTATTGTAATGGATGATGGAGGCTGCTCCGTTGCATTTGATAATCCTATCACACTAACCGAAAATACACCTATAACACTCAGTGCGGATGTCACCCATGTGAGTGCCTTCCAAGGAACCGACGGCTCCGCAGTGCTTTGTATCAATGGAGGGAATCTTCCTTATACAGTTTCGGTATTGCCGAATACGGGTACTTTAATAGAAGGAGTTTCGACCAATGAGTGTATGGGCTTTTATAATTTATCCCAATTAGAAGGTGGTGTTTACCAAGTAACAATAGTAGATGATTTGGACTGTACTCAGACATTCGATGTTGAAATCCTTGCTCCCGAATGTGATGATTTCATGATTCAAGATACGATATTGACCCATGTTACCTGTTTTGGTGGTAATGATGGAGCTATTGAAATCATGGTCCAAAATACTTCTGCAGCCTTACCTTTCACTTATGAACTATCAGGTGTGCAATCTATTGAAACTAATGATTTGTCGGTTACCTTCGATGGTTTGGAGCCAGGAGAATATACCCTTACCGTTATGGATGCCAATGGTTGTATGTTCCCATTTGCCGAGGAAATCGAGATTACAGAACCACAAAGGCTATCTACGAACTTAACAGAAATTTCTCCTTGTGCCGGAGATGATAATGGTATCCTTTGTCTGGATCCCATAGGAGGAATGCCCGCCTATACTTACAATGTATTCAATACGGATGATGAAGGAAATCTGCTACCGGTAGAAGTAGGTCCTTCTGCTGATTGCAATTCTGCATTTTATATTGATGAAATGGTTTCAGCCGGAACCTATTTGATAGAATTAGTGGATATGCATGGTTGTAAGGCACAAGCCATATATACCGTATCCGAAATAACCGTAAGTGTTTCTTTAATCGAAGTCATCCCAGATTGCGAAGGAGCATCTCTTGGAGGAATGGAAGTACAAGGTACAGGAGGAACAATGCCCTATACATACGATTGGAACCAAGGTTCGGATCAAAGCATATTGACTGGCGTCGAAAGTGGAACCTATACCGTAATTGTTACAGATGCCAGAGGTTGTACCGGGGAGTTCAGCGAAAGCATCGGCGAAAGCAATCTTACTTTAGGTTTCCAAATAGAAGAAACATGTGCAGAGCAAAATGCAGGTGGCATTTTAGCTCAAGTAGGCAATGGAACTCCAATCTATGATTTAGAATGGACGAGTGGAGCCGCGAATGGAATAGAGGAAAACATTGCTACCGATGTGATTGCCGTTAGTGATTTAGGTGTAGGGATTTATGATATTACAGTAACTGACGACAGAGGTTGTACGGTTACAGGATCAACAGAAGTGACTCCTTATGTAATGATGGCAGACATGGTGGTTGATTCCGCTTGTGTTGGACAATCCAATGGTTTTGTTGGAGCAACGGCAATCAATGGTATTCCGGATTTTACATTCAATTGGTCCAACGGAGCAGTAGATGGCATCGTAACCGGTTTGGATCCGGGAACCTACACCGTTACGATTACAGATTTGAATGGTTGTACAGCCACAGGAGAAACCGAAGTAACCGAATATGATTTATCCGCTGATTTTCAAGTAGGAAATGTATGTTCTGGCGATGATACAGGAATTATAGTTTTGGATGTCATTAATGGAACAGCACCCATGAATTACCAATGGTCGAGTGGAGACGGTGGGTCAACCATCACAGATATAGGAGCCGGAGAATATACAGTTACCGTACTGGACGATAAAGGATGTACATTGATAGCATCCACAACGGTCAGCGAGTTTGAATCTCCAGTGGCTACTGCTAGTGATGACACTGCCATCGAAGCCGGAGAATCAACAGAGATTTCAGTAACGGTTTTAGGTGGTTCGGAGCCTTATTCCTATAATTGGATTCCTGCTACCTCTAGCCCGAATTCAAGTAGTACCCAAGTAACACCTCCTGTTACAACGACCTATACTGTTGAGGTTACGGATGCGAATGGTTGTATGACTTCGGATACGGTCAATGTTTTGGTCGTGGAAGCCGTAACGGTTTCTATGCCGACAGCATTTTCTCCGAATGATGATACGAAGAATGATGTTTATGAACCCTTTGTACCTTTTAATGCCGCAGACATCCAAGTGTTCCAAGTGTTCGATAGATGGGGACAATTGTTACATAATGATCCCACGGCTCCTTGGGATGGTAAATTCAAAGGAAAGGATCAACCCGTAGGGACTTATGTGTACCTAGTAGAATATTTGGACTTGCTGGATCGGAAATCCACATTAAAAGGTCATTTCAATCTTATCCGTTAATCAATTTTGAATACTTACAAAAGAATCATGATTACAATGAATCAGAGTAAACTCATATATATCGTTTTAGGCTTGATTTGTAGCTTTTCTCTTCAAGCACAAGACATCCATTTTTCCCAGTTCTACAATATGCCTGTTCACCAGAACCCTTCTTTGACCGGGCATATCGAAGGTACATATCGGGTCAATATCATTTATAGAAACCAATGGTCATCCATTACATCCGGCGGAGTATATTCTACACCCGGGGCTTCTTTTGATATGAACTTCAAATTGAAACCGGAAAGCAAAAACTCTTTAGGAGCAGGAATTACTTTCTTGAATGATCAAACCGGAGGTGGTGATTTTACCAATCAGTTGATATTGGCATCAGCGGCATACCACATGAATTTGGATAAGGGAAAAAAAGAAGAGAAAACCTATCTCTCTTTTGGTATCCAAGGAGGATATATTAATAAACGGCTCAATACCCAAGATCTTATTTTTGCGGAACAATTCGATACAGGAGGTAATGTAACACAGCCCGCTACAGAAGTATTTAACAACACCAATGCTTCCGGTGGCGATATTAGAGTCGGCGCAACCTTTAGTGCATACCCATCGGATAAGATGAATTATAAAATGGGTCTTGCCTATAATCACATTATAAGATTGAAAGAGGTTTTTATTTCTGATTCGCTCTCTTCAAAATTGCCGGGAAGGATTTCCTTTTTTGCACAAGGAGATTTTCTAACGAAGAATCCAAAATTGAGCATCATGCCTGAGCTCCTTTTCATGAACCAGGCAAAAGTCAATGAAATTAATCTGACCACCAATTTGGGGTATCAAGTTACACCGGATTTGGGTTTGATTTTCGGAGCAGGTTATAGAATGTCTGATGCGGCAATAGCCAATTTAGGTTTTGAATTCAAGGGCGTGAAAGTGATGGGAAGTTATGATGTTAATTTATCAAAGCTCACACCCGCTTCCCGTTACCAAGGAGGATTTGAAATAAGTGTCGGATATATTGGTAGTATTAAGAAAGGTGTCACACCAGAATTGCCTTGTATCCGTTTTAATTAAAATTGATTGAAAAGAAATCTTGTCTAATTACTACATTATGGGAAAGACATATTTATCTACAATATTATTTTGCTTCTTATTTACTGGCTTGATGAGCGCACAGCCAGGTAAGGTGAAAGAAACGTGGGGCGAATTGGCAGAGAAAGCGAATTTCTTGATGGAACAAGGAAGCTATTATTCAGCAGCGGCTTATTATAAAAAAGCCTTGGAGTTGAATTCTGGCAATATGGAACTCAAATGGAAACAGGCCGAAGCGTATCGTTTAGGGCGGGATTATAAAAAAGCTTCATTTGCCTACAATTCCATCCGAAAAAAGATCATTAAAGGACGCTTGAAGGCGGAAGATTATCCTTTGGCAGATTACTACTATGGTATGATGTCGAAACAAGCCGGAGACTGTGAAGAAGCCGAAGAAGCTCTTTATCAATTTACCCAAGAGTATGATGGTTCCCAGGGAGAGGAATACAAGGAACTAGCTAAAGTAGCTTTCGAAGGGTGCAGGATGTCCAGAAGCGGTAAAGAACCTTTGGTGAAAGTAAATGAAGTGGATGCCTTGGGTAAAAAAGTGAATAGTAAATACACCGAATCATCTGCTACGGTTTTAAGTGATGGTCGCCTGTTGTATTCTTCATTAAAATCGGATGAACCGATAGAAATAGAAACACAAGAAGCGGTATCTCGTTTGTATGTAGCAAAAATCGAAGACCTGAAAAGAGTGCGGGAGGTAGAGAAATTCGGTTTGGCTTTGCCCGGTGGTTTGAACCATATCGGTAGTGCATCCATCTCTCCCGATGAATCCAAACTCTATGTCACCTTATGTGAACAATCTGAAGGAATTAATGTGAATTGTGCCATCTATGTTAGTACTAAAAATTCAGGTAATGATAGATATAGCTGGGGACGACCCCAAAAATTGGGTATTAATGTAAATGCAGGAGGCTCAAACAGCTCTACACCTTTTGCTACTCAAAATTCTTCAGGGGAAACTGTCTTGTTCTTTTCATCCGATAGACCTGGCGGTAAAGGAGGAAAAGACATTTGGGTGGCTACCGGTACAGGCGATTTCTTTGATAATGTAATGAACCTTGGAGATAACATCAATACAGCAGGAGATGAATTGTCTCCTTTTATTGATGATGCCGAAGGTTACGAAGATCCAAGGCCCCGCTTGTATTTCAGTTCCAATGGTCATCCATCATTTGGAGGTTTGGATATCTTTATGGCATATAAGAATAATATAAGTTATGCCGAATGGTCCAAACCCGAAAACGCAGGTAGCCTCTTAAATTCTGCTGCCGATGATTTCTCTTATGTAATGAGTCCGGATAAAACCAGAGGGTATTTTGTTTCCAACCGAGTAGGAGGATATTCTGTTGGCGGGCGAACTTGTTGCGATGATGTTTTCGTAGCAGATTTGTCTCCACCGGAATTAGAAAAAGTCATCATTGTTGATATGATGGGGAAAATCTATGATGAAAACAAGAAAGTCAAAGATGATATTGAGGTCGTTTTATATGATGTGACTTCCGGTAAAACCGAAATAGATAGAATGAAATCCACCCGAGCCGGATTCTCTTGGGAATCTCTTGAATTGGACAAGAAATACAGAGTCGAAATCAAAACACCTGGATATGAGACCTATGTGTATGATTTCACGACGACCAACCTAGAAGAAAGCAAGATTGTTTCTAAAGATATTTATTTAGTGAAAAAGAAACCTTCTTCTGCACCTGTTCCCGCAACTTGTAGTGTTTCCGGAAAAATACTCGGAGATGCCGGAACGACCACAAAAACTTCTTTGGCTAGTGCAAGTGTGAAAATATACACCATTACCGCCGGAAAAGAAGTTTTATTCAAAGAACTGACAACAGATAATAGGGGAAGCTTTAATATCGATTTGCCAAAAGGGGAAAGATATCGTATTTCAGCCAGCAAAGCAGGATACTTGAACACCTCTTCTACAGAGAGTACTATCAATGCCGATGCCACTTGTAACAAGACCCTTACTCTTGCCATGAAAGAAAAAAGGAAAAATGTTTCCTTCCGCCTAGAAAATATATTGTATGATTATGATTCAGCGAATTTGAGATCGGAATCGATTCCTAATTTGGAAGTTTTATTGAAATTATTGAACGACAATCCGGCAATTGTTATAGAACTAGGATCACATACGGATAGCAGAGGCTCTAATTCTTACAACCAGAAACTTTCGCAAGAAAGGGCTCAAAGTGTTGTCGATTGGTTGATTAACCGAGGGGTTTCCCATAGTCGATTGGTAGCAAGAGGTTACGGAGAAACAGCACCCATCGCACCCAACGAAAACGAAGATGGTACAGATAATCCGGATGGTCGCCAATTGAATCGTCGTACCGAATTTAAAATCATTGGTGGAGTAAATTAATGAATATCTAAAAAGAATTTACCATTAATAATAAAGGGGATGCCAGAACGGCATCCCCTTTTTTCAGCACTTAAAAAAATAGAGTAGAAAGCTAGTAATTGTGATTTTGTTTGCTCTTTTTCCTATCGAGAACTGATAAGGAAATTCTCATCATCCAGTATTTTTTGTATAGAAGTTTCGGTTTTATAATTCATAGTAGCTGTGTCGTAATGGCAATCATGAAAAATCATTATGCCTAAAATAATAGTGGCTAATCCCAGTATGGCGCCCCTGTGCGATAGTTGGTAAAACTCCTTCATGTGTGTAATTTGTTTCGGTAGGATGCCCAGCCGATACTGGATCGGCATAGGCTATTCCCCCCTTGTTTTTAATTCTAATAATTCTTGTGATCGCTGAAGAAGAGTATAAAAGTTGGTTTTCCCTTCATTGATAACATCAAATATATGTAAATAATTAATATGTTTACAAATTTTCATATATAAAAAATGTTAATAGATTAAAAAAATGAAGTTAGGCCACCAAAATCATCCCATTCATGAATAATTTTGATGCGATATGGAAGTCTTCAAAATAGGAAATGGAACACTCGATGCTACGATTACAAATTATGGTGCAAGGCTGATGTCTTTGATCGTTCCGGATGCATTGGGGATAAAAAAAGATATCGTTTGGGGCTTTCCCACACCTGAAGAATACAAGGAAGCCGATGAGCTATATTATGGTGCTACCATCGGTCGGATGGCCAATCGGATATCTGGAGCATCTTTCAAAATAAATGGAGAAAAATATCAATTGGAACCGAATGATTTTCCGAATCACTTGCACGGAGGTAAAAATGGATTCCATAATAGAATTTGGGAAGTGATTGGGCAAGGAGTGGATTTTGTTACAATGTTCTTACATTCCCCAAGTGGAGAAGGAGGATATCCGGGTTGTCTGGACATCCAAGTTAAGTATCGCATTACGGAGAATAATGGATTAAAAATTTCTTATCAAGCCCAAGCGGATAGGAACACTCCCATTAATCTTGCCCACCATTCTTATTTTAATTTTACGGGCAGTGAAAGTTGGGACATCCTTCAACATATTTTAAAAATTAATGCAGACTATTATACTCCTATCCATGAAAGTGGTATTCCAGATGGCTCTTTCAAAAATGTGGGAAATACACCCTTCGATTTTCGAAGCCAAAAATTTATAGGAGCACAGATAGATTCTGATCATCCACAAATAAAAATGGGAAAAGGTTACGATCACAACTTTGTATTGAAGAAAGAAAACAGCTCCGAAATTATTTTAGCCGCAGAAGCTTTTGAACCCTTATCCGGAAGGATGATGCAGGTATGGACCAACCAACCCGGCTTGCAATTCTATACCAGTAATTTTTTATCTGGAAAAGATGTCGGTAAAAATGGGAAATCATATACTGCACGTTCTGCCTTTTGTTTGGAAACACAGCATTTTCCTGATTCACCCAATAAGCCCCATTTCCCATCATGCTTCATATCACCCGATGAATCATATAATTATTCTTGTGAATATAGATTTACTCATTTATAGCTCCTACGGTGTCCAAGCATCATCGAAAGCCTGCTCTATTAAATCATTGATGTCCATATAGCCATTGCTTGTAATCCCTCCGGCACTATTAGTCGAAACGGCAACAACCACATCATTATGAAAAGAATACCAACAAGCTTCTGCACCCCTGTTTTGACCAAATCCTACACCCCCATTATGGTGGAATTGCCCACCCCAGTTTTCACTGGCATTGACATTGTTGGAGTAACAACCCAATGGTCTATTTGTACTGAACATCAAGCTTTGCATATCGCTGCTTAACAAATCGGATTCGAATTGCGCAAAATACATAATCCTACAAAGATCCGATGCAGACATGCTGATGGTTCCCCCACCGAGTCTTTCACATTCGTAATCCGGTTCGAATCCGTTTCCATTAGGATTACTGAAACTATAATACATGATATCATGTTCATTATTGCAGGATGCCTCTATGTTTAGAGGATTAAATATTTCTGTATCGAGGTAATTCCAGAATTGTTCAATGGTTTGGTTGTCGGCAATTTGATCTGTAATCTCGTTGGTTCTGTCGAATGTACCATCCAAAATAGGAATGAGGATACGAAGCAAACAGAAATTCATGTTCTGATAATTTCCCTGACCATAATTATTGGTAGATATGCCACTGGCAATTCCATCTTTGATTTGAGTATAAGTAACAGCATCGCTTGAAGGTCTGAAACCACTGGTATGCCGGAGTAAATCTTCAAAAGTAATCATGTTTACATTGGAACCGGCAATCCACCAAGTAGGAAGATAATCTACTATAAGTGTGGTCACTGGCAGATTGTTCTTCTTTAATACTTGGAGTGTAGCAATAGATGTGATAGATTTAGCACAACTGCCTACATTCATATCAGTATTAATAGCATTCACATCAAAAGCGTTTCCGTCTTGTGATCTCCTTGCCTGTCCATTTTGTCCCCACTTTTGTAAAGTACCATCATAATAAATAGCATAACTATAGCCTAACGTTGTAGAACCTAGCCTGGATTCTAAATTGCCCCCGAAAGTTGTGATATTAAAACATTGGCTGCCATCACACAATTCCTCTTTAAAATCCAGAAGATCTTTGCAACCGGAACAAAAGAGGATAAAAGATGCCAGGAGTATTGAATTTAGGTAATACATGCTTTTTCCCATCATGATAAAAATTTTATAGAATTCAGAAAAGTATCCATTTATTTGTGGATATTTTATTGGGCAGAATTAATTCTGAGCATTAGATGGGTGGGTGTTGTCGTAAAAATCAGTTAGGAGCGCCAACCAAAATTAATATTATTTTCTTTTGGAGAACAAAAATTTGATGATTTTTTTGGGATAGATCATAAACCTATGAACTGCTTTCCCAACTCATACACAGCAATCGCACAAGCATTCGCCACATTCATCGACGAGTTTTGTCCTAACATCGGAATATGGATTGTGGAATCCGCCCGTTCTAAAATATTGGGATGCACACCCGTATTTTCTGCTCCGACTACCAAACAAATTTTATCAGAAGGAGAACATTTAAAATCATGGATGTTGATGCTGATGGATGTAATTTCTAAGGCTACAATTTTATAACCATCTTTTTTTAGTGTATCAATGATTTCTAAAGCATCTGGTTGATAAAGATAAGGGACGACCTTTTCTGTAGAACGAGCCGTTTTTCGGATCTTCGCATTGGGCGGTTGTGGCGTAATGCCCGAAAGGTAGATCTTCTCCACTCCCAAAGCATCGGCTATTCTGAAAAAACTACCCACATTGCTAGGAGAAAAAATGTCATTGGCCAATAGGCAAAGAGGTAATCTCTGCTTATTCCGTTCAATTTCCTGATGTTCTAACTGGATGTTTTCTTGTTTTTCTTCCATAAGAATAGAGCAAATGTAGTCTGAAATAGAGCTTTTTAACAGGATTTTGTAAAAAAAATCCAATTTAGCGAATTTTCGCTAGCGAAAATTCGCTAAATTGGATTCTGTTCATATATTTGCATTGTGATTCATATGTAAATCGCTTAAATAAATTTCTATATAACCAAATTTTAGTATCATGAAAAACCTTACATCTACACTCACAATTACATTGATCACATTTTTATCTTTTACCTTACAAGCACAAGACTACACACAATATCAATTACCCCATCCAGATGCACTGAGTCCTTTATTTGTTGGTTCGATGACTGAAAGTGCCATCTATTATGGCGATGTCCCGGATAAGAGCAGCAGCAAACCAGTTCTTGTTTTTGTACATGGTTTCATCGATTTGGCTAACCTCTGGTTTGCTCCCGGAAATGATATCTACGATAAGGCTCATGAAGGAAAATACCGCACAGCATTCGTAGCAACAACAAGAGGGGAAGGCATGTGGACGAATGGGGCCTTACTGGCCAACATGCTGGAAGACATCACAGACCATTATAACGTAAATGATGTGGTTATTGTAGCCCACAGTAATGGAGGTAAAGCTTCTGAAGTTGCTATGTTTTATCACGATAAATCACACTTAGTAAATCGTGTGATTTCTTTGGGTACACCTTTTAAGGGAACAGGCGTTGCCGATTTGGCAGAAACTCCGGCTTTTAATTGGTTGGTCGATTTTATCGGGTTAGGAGGAGGAACATCTACTTCCACCACATATTATATGGAAGGCGTTGCCCGTCCTATTTTGGATAATGAACCGGATAACCAACCGAAAAAATTCATCAACTTCGGTGCTTGGGGATATGACAATGGTACAACTATCGCTGCACCACTTATGTTCGTTAGTGGAGAATTGTTGAACAATATGGGAGCTGGTTCATCTAACGGAGGAAACGATGGTGTAACTCCTTATTATAGTTCTACCCGTCCGGGAGGAAGCCCACAATGGCCGGGGTATTGCTTCTGGTGGTGGTGCAACAATGAATCTCAATACGATCACATGGACATCACGTTCGACTATGTGGTTTGGGATGCCATAAAACCATTCTTTACCGGTAATGTAAATAATTTCAAAATGGCTCCTGTGACAGAAGAGGAAAATCCTACAACAAGAGGAAAAGAATTGGAAAGTCGTTTTGAATTAATCAGCACAATGGATGGTGATATAGAGGAATTCATGGTAGGAGAAAATGCCGGGCAAGTAAAGATTAATTTCATGCACCTGGATAAAGACCAAAAATTCTCCATCATCAATAGTGAAAATAAAAAACCGATTGACTTTGTAATGACAACCCAAAAGGGACATTATAAAGGCATGAATAGCGGAGTAGTGTTAAATGATTTACCAAAAGGTACGTACCAAATTTCTACAGATGCCGATCATTTCGCAGCTATGGTGAGTTATGAAAAAGGAGCCTCTCTTTATTTAGATAATTCTAAATTGAATTTCGTAGAAGGCCAACCGATGGAGTTCAATGCTTCTGTCGAAGGTACAAAAGAAGATGCAACAGTAACGGGTATTGCATACCGCAAAAACGATTTGCAAGGAAATCCTTTAAAAGGAAATGAGGCGTATGTGATTGAATTCGAATCTTTAGGTAACGGTAATTACATGTATAGTCTTCCTTCTGGCATGAAAGAGGGTGTTTATAATTTGACCATCAATGCTGAAAGTGATGATTTTAGAAGAACCATCGTTTCTGGGTTTATTGTCAATGCAGCACAAAAAAGAAATACTTCATTGGATGTAGAGATCGAGCCTTTATTATCGAACTATCCAAATCCGGTGGTTGAGCAAACCACTATCCAATTTGAAATCAAGACAGAAGGAGATGCTTACTTGTATTTGTATGATGCATATGGAAGAGTGGTGAAAGCAGAAAATGTATCCGAATTCAAAATGGGTGTCCAACAAATGGATTGGAATTTATCCGATTTACCGAATGGTAATTATTTCCTGGAATTGAGAAACGGAAATAATAGAACTACAAGGACTGTCGTGAAATTGAAATAAAAATCAATTCATTCTTTTTTAGAATAAGGTCATCATTTTTTATGATGACCTTATTTTTTTCTATAATTTTTATTAATTTGGAATAATTTTAGTTCTATAGTATTGATACATTTTTAGTCAAATTTGATATGAATCATTATAAATTAATTCGGGTATTACAATTATTAAGTACAAAAGAATTCTCAGATCTTATTCTTTTCTCTTCTTACGAATTATTTTGTAAAAATAAAAAGGTACATCTGCTTCTAGTTGAACTAGAAAAACAATATCCTGAATTTAATTTTAATAAAAAAGATTGTTTTTCTTCTGTTTTTTCAAATGAAAAATTCGATGATTTGAGACTGAGGTAACTTTTTTCGGAAACTTTAAGAGTTGTTGGAAAATTTATTTCTACGAATCAGATAGAAAAGAAAAAACATTTAAAACACCAAGTGTTAAGTGATTTTTATTACGATCACTTATCCAGTGACTTTTTCGAATATCATAATGAAAAATTAGAACACTCTTTGCTTTCTTTGGATTACTGCCAACAAAAAATGGAATTACTGAGTATAGCAGGAAAACGGATGAACTTCGCTGTTACAGAAAGGGATTTCGAATTAGAAACATCATATCGTTATAAAAAAGAAGAACTGTTGAAAGAACAAGTAAAGCGATTTGAAGATGTAATCATGTCTATGACATTGGAACTTGTCTGTAAGTTATTATGGTTCAATAGTTGGAATGATACTGATGAAAGAAGAGTTAAAAGAAGATGAATTATTTGCTCAAATTATTAAAACGGTTTTATCGGAAAGAAATAATTTTCTTAAATATTTTAAGCAAGATGTCGGTATATCTAGTTTTTATTATCAAAATAAATTATTTCAAAATCCAGAAGATGAAGAAGCCTATATTTTTATAAGGAATTTAAATCATAAATAAGAAGAATTGAATATTCTTACTTATGATTTATTGGGCTTTTA
>JAHDDR010000066.1 GCA_020629255.1 Saprospiraceae bacterium
TTAGCAAACGCACTATGCTAAAATTTTCAAAACTAATAATAATGAATCGATCAATTACTAAAACAATCATTTTGATGTTTTTCTTCTTTCTTGGAGCATCTACTGTGTTTGCTCAAAGCACCAAGAAAGAATTGATAGAAAAAGGTCAGTACAAGCAGCAAGTGTATGTAGCTATCCCAAAAGAAGATTTGTCAGAATCATTTAAAAACGATTTCCAATCAGCGGGAGCCAAGATAAAGGGAGAATATAAAAACAATACCATTGTTTTTTCCATACCCAAAAATAAAATGAATAAGCTGGGTAAGCAAACCATCCAGCATTTGGATATTGTAACTCCACAAGCTAAGATTTCAGAAGAATTAATTTCCCTAGAAGGAAACCAAGGAGTTGCCATCATTTTCTTTGAGCACATTTCCGATGCCGAAATCAAAAATATAAAGCAAGAATTCAATCTAACAGAGAATGAAGCTTCCTATTCCGATTCCAGAATCATTATTGCAAATATGGAGGTAGATAAAATGGAAGAATTGGCTTCCTTACCACAAGTAGCATTCGTAGATGCGCTTGTAGAAGAACCGGAACCTATGTGCGATATTTCAGAATCCTTCCTGAATGCAGCTCCCCTTAAAAATAAAAGTATGAGAGCATTATCTGGAGAAGGAATGGTAGTTGGTATTGGGGATGGAGGAGAACTTGGAGAACACATAGATTTTGGGGATCGAATCATTAATGAAGCTTCTGGTACATATACGAGCTATGCGGATCATGGTGATAAAATAGCAGGACTTATAGCTGGAGCAGGAAATTTGAATGAAAAATATGAAGGGTTGGCTCCAAATGCACAGGTTGTTATACAAAAGACTTACCGTATCTTTTATTACCTAGAAGATTATTATAATAAGTATGACATGAGAATTACCAATAATTCTTATGGTTCATCATTTAATTGTACCAACGTAGGCAGATACGAATATTATAGCATGATGTTGGATAAACAAATGGTTGATTATAATGATATCCTTCATGTTTTTGCAGCAGGAAATAGTGGGGCGTTGTCTTGTTCCGACTCTGGATATCCTGTAGGGTTTGGAACGGTTCTTCGTTCGTATGCTCCTGCAAAAAATGTTTTGACTGTAGGTGCAGCTAAATTGAATAATGATTTATATCCTGATTCTAGTAAAGGTCCGGTTAAGGACGGGAGAATCAAGCCCGAAGTAGTTTCTTTAGGAGAGTATAATTATTCTACGGGTAGAAATTATGATTATCAACTGATAACAAAGACCAGTGCTGCAACTGCAAATGCAACGGGTGTGGCAACGTTATTATATGAGAGATACAAACAATTATTTGGTGCTAACCCACAAGGAGCTTTGATTAAGGCTATCATGTGTAACACGGCAGACGACAAAGGGAACCCTGGTCCTGATTTCAGCTATGGTTTCGGTATGGTGAATGCACAAAAGGCGGTTGAAGGAATTGAAGAAGGTAATTTCTTCTTAGGGGAAACGAACAATACTGGAGAGGAAACAACATTTTCTATCAGTACCGACGGGGCAAAAAAGGAACTGAAAATCATGTTGTATTGGAATGATCAAGAACAAACCATTTTTGATGTTCCTACGTTAATTAATGATTTGGACTTGGAAGTTGTTGCTCCAGATGGAACCGTTTATCTTCCTTGGGTTTTGGATCACACCCCAACAAATGTTGAAAATAATGCTTCCAGAGGAATAGATAGAATTAATAATATAGAACAAGTTACAATCCCAACTCCAGAAGCTGGTATTTATACCATTAGAGTAAAGACCCATAATCTTGTTTCGGATATCTCTAAATATATTATTTCTTATGAAGAAATAGAGACGGATAAATTAGAATTAGTTTACCCTGTCGCAAATACATCATTTTATCCAGGAGAACAATTTTATATTACTTGGAATTCAACAATTGATGATGCAACAGGATACAAAGTAGAATATTCTAAAAATAATGGCTCCACTTGGACGGCTCTGGTGAATAATTTAGAGCCTAATTCTAGAACATACAGATTTTCAATCCCTCCCACTTTTATCAATTCGAAGAATATGTTGGTTCGAGTTACTGCACTAGGAAATGGAGTAACCCATACCTCTGAAACGTTCCACATCGTACCTATTGCTACCAACCTTACAGCAACACCTGCTTGTGGAGACTATTTCAACTTAAACTGGACTGCTGCACCCGATGCCATCAGCTATGATATATTCATGTTGAAGAATGGTAAAATGGAAATGATCGATAACACTGACCAAACGGATTATTTGGTTCAAGAGAGAATCGAAACCATAGGGCAACAATGGTTTGCAGTAAGAGCAGTTTATGCTAATGGAGTAAAATCGAAGAGAACCGAAGCCATAGGTGTTACACCAAGTGGTGCTTACCCTTGTGCTTGGGGACAAGACGTAGAAATTACAGAACTAGATGCGGGTTCTGGAAAAGGAAGGGAACTAACTTCTTTGTCATTGCCTGCTAATGTTTCCCTTACAGTGAAATTATTCAATGCTGGAAATGATGCGATAAGTAATATTCCTTTAAATATCCAAGTAGGAGAAACAACAGTAAACGAAACAGCAAATGTTACCTTGCAGCCTGGCGAATCGTACTATTATGAGGTAGCTCAGAAATTCGATTTGTCTAATGCTAAGGATTATAACATCATCGTTGATGCAGAATTGGCTGGAGATACACATGGGGGGTTGGATAGAGTTGAAAGCCAATCCATCCAAATAGGAAATGGTGCTTTGTCTTTGCCTTATTTGGCAGATATGGAAAATATGCCAGTATTCAAAACCGATGAGAACACCATTGGAGTGGATGTGGCTCGACACTGTGACTTCTATACTACTAATAATGGAGGAGTATTGAGAACGGTCTATTTGGATACACCCAGAGCAAAAGTATTGTCCCTTAAAAATACGTCTGCAACGGATGTGAGCGAAATGATCATGACTCGAAACCTGAGTGCTTATGTCACAAACGATGTTTTCTTAAGAATGATTTATTCTCAATTAGTAGATGCCGATGTGAATAATGAAATACTTGTGGAGGCAAGAGGAAGTGATACGGATGCTTGGATTAAAGTAGCAGACTTGGATAGAACTGGCGAATGGATTGATACGGATTATATTAACTTGTCGGCCATCATCAGTTCTGGAGGGCAAACGTTTACTACAAGTGCACAACTGAAATTTACGGCAAAAGGAAATTCGGAATTATTGGTAGATGCCATCGAATTTAAAGATAATAATGTTCTTCCCGTAGAGTTGGAATATTTCAAAGCTGAAAAAGTAGGAGAAGATGCTATGTTAGAATGGAAAACTGTTTCTGAGAAAAACAACGCTTATTTCGAAGTTCAAGTAGCCAAAGGAAACGAAGCCCATGATGCAGGAAATTATATCACATTGGATATCGTAGAAGGACAAGGTACGACGGCAGAAGAACAATTCTACAACTTTGTAGATAGAGAAAGATTTAAATCGGGTGTGAGATACTACCGTTTGAAACAAGTAGATTTTGATGGTGCTTTCGAATATTCTAAAGTTGTTCCGGTTTATTTCGAAGACCGTCCGGAGTTCGACATCAAAATATTTCCGAATCCGGTGATGATCGGAAACAGTACTAATATTTTCTTCGAATTACCCATGGATTCTGAAGTGAGTTTCATCCTTACAGATGTGTCAGGAAAAATTTTGACTACCATCCGTGATTTTTACGAAGCGGGTAGTGTTACTTATACCTTAGACATTGTAAATGATTTACCTCCTGGGGTATATTATTTGTCAGGAACATTAGAACATAATAGAGAAGTAGTAGGGAAAATCCTAAAAATAAATGATTAAGAAATTTCCCATAGATAAGTTGAGAATGACTTGGTGACACCAAGAGAAGATTTGATTGATTTTATTATTTATGGTTGGTGCTCGGACTTCGGTTCGGGCACCATTTTTTTATTAAAAAAAATTATACAATAAACCGAATGCCGATTCCCCGTAAGGATTCAATTTTTAAGTTTTCATCTTTTGATAAATATTTTCTTAATTTACTAATAAAAACATCTAAACTTCTTTTGGAAAAAAAATCGACCTCTTCCCAGTATTTTTCCAGAATTTCTTCCTTGGAAATTACACGACCTTTATTATCGAATAAATACAATAATAATTCGGACTCCCGTTCGGTTAGTATTTTTTTATCATCATTAAAAATCAGTTCGAAACTTTTCGGAATAAAAAGATATTTTCCCAATTCTATTTCTTGATTTTTTTCTTCTTCAATTTTAGAAAAACGGCGTAAAACATTTTTGACCCGAAGCAATAATTCATCGACTTCGAAAGGTTTGGTTATATAATCATCCGCACCAATTTCCAAACCTTTGATGACATCCTCTTTCATTAGTTTGGCCGTTAAATAAATGAAAGGAAGTTGTGCATGTTTTTTTTGTATTTTTTTGCCCAATTCAAAGCCATCCATTTTGGGCATCATGACATCTAGGATGCAAATATCAAAATTATTTTTTTGTAGGATGTCCAAGGCTTCTTCACCATTTAATGCGTGAATGACTTCGTAATTATTTATTTCTAAATATTTTTTTAGGATATAACCAAAATCTCTGTCGTCCTCTGCTAATAATATTTTATACATGTTTAGGTAGTTTTAAAATGAAACGACTTCCTTCACCTATTTTACTAGAAACCTCAAGGGACCCACCATGTTTTTCCATCATTGTTTTAGCTTGGTAAAGACCTAGGCCCAAACCTTTTACATCGTGACGATTTCCTTTTTTTACGCGATAAAATTTATCGAAAATTTGTTGTTGTTCCGTTTGGGGAATGCCGATGCCTTTATCAGAAATTTCTAAAATAAAATCATTGCTATCCACAAGGGACTTTACACGGATGCGAGGCGTTCCTTCCGAATATTTAACCGCATTGTCCAGTAAATTAGTGATAATGTTGGCAAAGTAAGTCGGGTCGATTTCAAGGAAAATATCAGAAGAATTTTCTATTGATATATTCCATTCTATATTCGTTTTTCCTTCTTGGGATAATTTGAATTCTTCCAATGTTTTTTCAAGAAAGGGGAATGCTTCAATTTTTTCCTTTTTCAAAATGACATCATCTGAAAAACTACTTTCTAGAATTTTATCCGTGATTTTTTGAAGGCGGATATTTTGACGATCAATTAAGGAAATAATATCTTTTCTGACTTCCTCATTCGATTGTATTTTTTTGTTTTTTAAACTTTGTACGGCAACACTTAATGCCGCCAAAGGCGTTTTTAATTCATGGGTGACATTATTGGCAAAATCGGTTCTGATATCTGCAATCTTTTTTTGCCGAATTAAATTGTTGATGGTAAAATAAGAAACAAGAATCACTGCCAGAATTAAAGAGAAGGCCAGCAGGAAAATGCCTGTCATTTTTTTTAAAACGATATTTTTCCAAGACTCGATTTCTACAAATACGAATGCATCTATTTTTTGCGACCAATAAATTTCTTCGCTTTTTTCTCTGTCCAATTTTCGAAGAGGAGGGGCATCATCATTCGAATCATTGTGGGCGCTTTCGGAGGTCCAATTATACAAAGAAATATAATCGCCCTTTTTGGGTTTTTTACCAATTAATGAAATATCTTTGATAGCAAAATAATTTTCTTGACTCGTGTTTTTTCTAAAATATTCCAAACTGTCCGCTTGTATGCCGAACCGAATATTGTAGTGGAATTTTTTTTGTAAAAAATCATTTAGTTGAGTTACGACTTTCGAACGATTCAAAGAATCTATTTTTTGGTGTACTCTTTTTTTATAATCGGTTTGGTTTAAAAAAATATGTTCTTCTACAGAAAGGTTTTCGGATAAGGTGTTTTTTAAGGCTTCTATTTCTTCCACATCGCTCAGCTCTTCTTTTAATTGATTGGTGAAATTCCTTTTTTCTAATTCGTAGGTATTCCGAATTAGATAATATTGAATGGCACACAAACCGAGGATGCTCAAGAAGGCTCCGATAATCAATGCTTTTATTTTCTGTTCCATTTTCATATCATAAAAATGAGGACTGTTAATGGTAAAATCAAACGAAAGTACATCGTTAACCGTGCGTTAACCTACGATTAACCCACAAACATGGATAAGACCTTCATATTTGTATCGAACATTAGATTTTATCAAATTTTAAAAATATCAATTATGAAAACTTTATTTTTTATTGCCTTTACATTTTTAGCAACTACATTGATGGCTCAAACATCTTCTACCTCCATTTCGCATTCTTATAGTTCGTCTTCCGTAACGACAGATGGAGAAACAAATGCAAAAGACAATTGTAGTTATAGCCATCAACAAAACATGACCATTCCTTCAGGAAAATACAAAGAAGTGCAAAATGTTATTGCAGATATTTTTGGGGGAAACAATTCCAAAACCTATTGGTCTGAAAAAAGCGGCAAGACAGGATATCGAATTAAATTGTCTTCTAAAAGATTAACGGCAAATGCTTGGAGCCATGCTTGTAATGAAGACCTAGAAGAAAAAATGGAAGAACTTTCTGCAAGAATCAATACGATTGTTTCTGATAAATAAAAGTGTGGTGGTTGCCCCAAATTATCGGTTAGGAGGATTTGGGGCTTCTTAATTTTTGAGCGGAATGAATTATATTTGCATTAAAACTACGTTTAGGATGAGACCTGTTTTTATCTTTTTCACATTCCTCATGATTTTTTCAACCTTAAATTCTTGCAAAAATGATGTGGTAACAGGTTGCACGAATGAAAGTGCTGCAAATTACGATCCCCTAGCCACTGAGGACAATGGGAGTTGTCAATACTTTGGAGCTGCTGTTTTTTATATCAATGAATCGACATCCCAAAACTTACTGAACGCAGGAATTAATTCCCTAAAGTATTATGTCAATGGAGGTCTTCAAGGAACTAACATATCTAATATATATTGGAATCCTGCTCCAGATTGTGATAGCGATTCTGCAGTAACGATTCCCATGGACGGATTAGGGCTGAACCCCAGTCAGAGTTTAGGGTATCAAGTACGAGATCAAGATGATAATATCTTAGAAACAGGAACACTTATTTTGAGGGGAAATGAATGCACACAAATTGAATTTGTTTATTAAGTAATCATAATGGTTTTTCGAGAGCTATTTCTGTGACCCATCCCAACATTTTTTCCAAGGACTCCAGAATCAAATCTTTTCTTGTCCAGGATAAATCATGGCCTCTTCCTTCTGCCCAATGAAGTTCTACGCGAGGAGCATTTGTGATTTTCTCTTTAGCAAAAGAAGCATTAATAGGATAAATGAGGGAATCATCTGTACCATGCATGATGATAGTAGGGGCGACAATATTTTTCCAAGAAGGTAACATGGCATCCAAGGCGGCCTTGTGTCCGAGTTTTTCTTCATTGGCCATTCGGAGTGCTTTCGGAATCATCCATTTTAATGGAACGGCACTCGTCGGGTAGGTGATGGAATAAATCTTTTCTTCTTTCGGGCAGACAGATGCTGATAAGAGAATCAAACCATCGATGAGTTGGGGATAATCCATAGCCAAACGGGCAGCTAATGTTCCTCCATAACTTGATCCTTGTACAATGATTTTGTCATGGATTTTTTGTTTCATCTTTAGGAGTCTCGAAACCAATTTGGCTTGTTTTTTTACAGAGGGTTCTGACTCACCATAACCCGAACCACCATAACCAGGACGATCCACGGCTACAATTTTGAAACGGGACAATAAATCTGGATGGGTCATATAATTCAACCAAAACGAAACAGATGCGGGGGCTCCATGTATAAATAAAAGCATCGGTTTGGAGTCGTCTCCGATTTCTACATAACGGATTTGCCTATCCAAGGTATCATAATAATGGATGCTTGCTTCGTAGCCCATCGGGTTTTGTGCCAATTTGTGCAACATCACCGAATCGGAATAACGGAAACCTAACATTTGGTAAAGGAAAATGAAGAAGAGGGCGATGCCGAAAAAAATGTAGAATCGTTTGCGTAATAAAAAAAATGGCATGTATTTAAAAATGTAGTTTTTGAATGTTCGGACAGGGGGCATCCTATCCAATATTTGGACGGGCAAGTTAGGGAAAAGTCAGCAAATAGGAGGATGTTTCGCGTTATTTGGCTCTTTGTGCCATCAATTGATCTTGGATACTTTCTCCCGAGGATTTCAGATACACCATTTCCATTCTTTGGTATTCGAAGCCATGTTCTACACAAGCATTAATCATCGGATTATTTGCTTTGATAAGAAAAGTCACATCACCATTGCAGATATCCAATGTTTTATTGAGTAATTTCTTTTGCCAGATTTCTGCATTGGCATATTTGGGATGGATGGCCATATGCGAAATGATGTATTCCGACATGATGCCCCCTAAGCCGGTTCTATTTAATATGGAAACACCTGCCAATTCACCGTTATTGGATGACAAGGTAATAATATACCCTCCTAGTGAAGTAGGTATATTTTTAAGGGCATGGTCGATGGATCTTTGAATATTCGTTTTGCAATTATTGCATTCCGGAGAATTTTGAGCAACAAATTGGATGATTTTTTCCGTCAGATTGTATGATGGACTATCAAACGGGGTGTGAAGTTTTAGTTTTAGATTCTCCATATTCCTAGGCATAAATAATTACAGAATAAGTTGGCCTTATTCACATAGTATGTATATGTTTTCCTCCTCCCTAGGAATTGTTAGTTATTGCAGAAATTTGAGGGGTGGGTATAGTTAAGGAAACAATTATAATAAATAACATGCGAGATTCCAAATAACTTTGGAAATATTTTCCAAGTTCAAGTAAAAACTATTTACGGACGAAGAGATAGGCTTCCGCTCGATGGCTTTGGAGGTTTTTTGAAATGGTAAAATCCTGTTTTAAAAAATCGAATAAAGGAATTAATTCATCTTGGGCGGTATGGGCATTGATGTACCAAAAAGAATCGACATTTGAGAGGTCGGGTTTTAGTTCAAGGCGATTCCAATCGGTGAAAAAAACAGGGTGTTGTTGTAACTTGAAATTCTTGTTTCGATCTTTATGATACTCCGTATAAAAACGAAAAGGAGAAACGGCAGCTTGGTTGAGGTATAGCAATTCTTCTCCTTGGGCATTGGTTTGTACAAATTGTAATACAGGTTTTATTTCGTCTATTTCTAAAGGTGTAGAAAAATATTTGTAGCCCCATTGGTGTGAAATGACAAGGATGAAAAGTAGAACAAATATTTTTTTTATGATGGGATTGCTTTGGGTATAAATAAAATCTGAACCCATTCCTAATATTAATAATGAAATGGGCATATAAAAAAGAGCCAAGCGGGGCCAAAGAGCATATTTTTCCAAACCCGATGCCAACCAGCAAGTCAGTAATGGAATGAAGAACAATAAGGAAAATCCTTTTTTATTTTTAAGGAGATAGAAACATCCGTTTAAAAGAAATAAAATGCCGGTTCCAATTGCTATGCCGGTTACTCCAATTGTACTCAATAAAATATCATAGTGCAATCTCCACCATTGTTGGAGCGAAGCGGTGTCGAGAGGGATGAGAGGTAGGAAATAATCTTGGTGGTAATCTTGGAGTTCCGGTGCTTGGATACTTTCGAAAAGGATGATGAAAAAATAAATACCGAATTGGAGCAGCCAAAATCCTCCTATTATAAAAAGGGGTGTTATTTTTTTTATGGTTGGATGAGCTTGTGCGTTTTCTGCATTAAAGGTTTGGTATAACATCCAACAACCCACTCCAACTAAAATAAAAATAGAAGGCATCGAAAACCAAATGGAAAACCCTCCTAATAACATCCATAATAAAATATTTTTTGTTGATATTTTTCCTTTGGGTAATTGTAAAGCAAAATAGATTAATAATAATGTAATAAAAGCATCGGAACCGTATTGCTTGGTTTCGGTCGCATATCGGACTAATATAATTTTAAAAGCAAAAAATAATTGGATGAATAATAATGGGATTTTTTGCTGGATGAGTTTTCTTGAAATCCAATAAAATAAAAAGATACTTCCACACCCTAAGAGCAAGGGGAACAAACGATAGGAAAATTCATGATGCCCGAAAATATCGACAAATAATTTAATGGTACATAACCAAAAGGGTGGGGCGAATTGTTCCAATTGTCCAAAAAAATCGGAATAGGAATTTTCTGCTATAATTAAACATACATTCGATTCGTCCAAAAAAAAGGAACGGTTTTGCAAATAGACAGTAATTCGTAAAGAAATGCCCAAGAGAAAAATAATACCTAAAATCCATTTGTCTCCATATTTTTGAATATGTTGTTTCACAGAATTCATGTCGTTTTAGGCACGAAGATAGAACCGATTAAAATAACGGAACCACTTAATAATAATGCGGGTAAAACCGAGGCGAAACCTCCTGTCCATACTTCGGGAAACCATTTGAAATAAAATCCGACAATAATCATTTCTCCTAAAAGAATTGAAATGGCACAAACTGTTGGGTTTGCTTTTTTCCAATAAAACAAGGCAAGGGTCGTTGGGAATAAAACGGCAAGTCCGGAGAATGCCATTTTAGCAATATCAAAAATAGTATCGAACGGTTGGTAGGCAATGGCCAAACCGATGAGGGCAAAAATTACAACGAATATTTTTCCGAGAAAAACTTGTTGTTTCAATTCTATTGTTTGAGATGAAAAAGGAAGAACAATATCTCGGGTCGTTATGGTGCTCAATGCCAATAATTGGGAATCAAGTGTGGACATAAAAGCCGCCAATGCTCCGGTCATTACAAGTGTATAAAACCAAGCAGGAGAATGTTCAACCAACATTTTTGGAAGAATTTGATCGGCTTCTTTTCCAAGAAGTTCCGGAAAAGATAAATGGCCCAATACGCCAATAATAACCGGAAATAAAAAAAGAAATGAAGGAATCAAAGCATATAAAATAGAAGAGGTTTTGAATCCTTTTAAATTTTTAGAAATAAAAAATCGCATAAATAATTGTGGAAACATAGGTACACAGCACATCCACAATAAACAAAGACTCAGCCATTTTTGCGGACTGAAATAATTGCCCATGCCCTGTCGTGAAAATAATTCGGGATGAATTTCGAATACTTTCGCATTGGCAGATGAAAGTCCGCCGAGTTGATGGGCAATAACAACCACCGCAGAAAACATGAGGAGCACCATCATGATGCCTTGTTTTACATCGGTGCTGGCTACAGATTTCATGCCGCCTAAAAAGACATAAATAATAATGAAAAAAGTAAGTAAACTGGCTCCCATGAAATAGGGGATGTCTCCGCCAGTCAAACTTTCTAATAAATATCCCGCACCAATAGGTTGCAATGCCAAGTATGGGAAAGTGAATAAAAGCATCACAATTAAATAGACCCATTTTAAAAATTTATTTTTACTGAGATCATAGATCATTTCTACGGGTGTGATGTATCCTTTTTCTTTTCCTAAATGCCAAGCTTTATTTCCGATGAGGTAAAAAGAGATAGCAGCAAAGGATGTTCCGAAAGCCATCATGGCGTAATAACTATAACCGATGCGATATCCTTCGCCGGCAAATCCCAAAAAGAAAAAGGCAGAGAAATTAGTAGCGATGAGGGTAAAAAAAAGAGTGAGTGTTCCCAACCCGCGATTGGCTAGAAAATAACTTTCGGGTGTTTCGTCTTTTTCTTTTTTGCCCCAAAGGCTACTTAAAAAAGTAAGGGCGATATATGCAATTAAAATAAAATAAACCATGCATCAAATTGTGAAGCTGAATAAAGAATTCTTATTTCCAAAACTGTTGCGAAAATAAATAAAAACAACCTACAAAAAGAAACTGGAGGAAAAAGAACCAATACATCCAAGTAGGAAACCCAAGCAGCCCCAAATTTATTTTTTGATCCCAAAACATAAAATCTTGGGATAATAAAAAGATGGAAACAAAAGTAAAAAACCAAAGTGCTCCTTTTCTCATGATAGGAAATTATTTATTATAAGTAGGTTGTGAAACCCGTTTGTCATATTGGTCCAAATTATATTGTTCTATTATGGCAATAAGTTTTTCAGCATAATTGCTTGCTGTAGAATACTTAGTTTGTTGCAATCCTTCTGCCCAAACTTGGTAATTGCTTTTATCCAATTTTTTTAAATAATTGTCTCGTCTCATTATGAATTGAGTATGGTATCTAAAGCAAGCTTTAGGATTGTCAAAACGCATGAATTCGGTTGGTTTTTGGATTTCAATGTCAAAAAATTGATTTTTCCCTTCTTGCCTAGTGTAGCAACGACTTGTATTCGTGCCACATTTCAAGTTGAAATAGTTATTCGCTTTTTTTGCTAATTCAGATTGCCCCCAATTCGATTCAAGAGCAGCAATGCCCAATGTAATACTAGCCGGAATTCCATTTTCCTTTTTCATTTCTTCCATCGCTAAGGGAGCAAAATATTCAAAGAAGGATTCACGTGAATTGAACTGGGCTTTTCCTTTTTGTATCAATTCTTCTACAACCATAATCTTATCTCGAATACCTGGGGTGTCTTTTATTTCTTTTGCTTTTTCGTAATAATTTTTGGCAGATACATAATCTTTTTTGTTGAGTGCCTGATCTCCTAATGATATATAAGACATATAAGGATCCCTCATTTTTACTTCATACGTTTTTTTCAAGGTGTTATTTTTTTTATTTTTCTCCTTGATTCTGTTTCTAGGATCCACGATGAATTCTGATGTTATTTTTCCATACCAGCTTGGATAACCATCAAAGCTGAATGTGAGTGTTTTTTCTTGCCCTGGTTTGAGTTGTTTGATTATATTTTGATAGGCAGGTTTAGGTGCAGAAGTGCTAGCCCACCATTCCACTGGGATTTCTTGTGCAATATTGGCACCTGCATTTTTCAAGGTTACTTCAAAATTAATTTTTTCACTTTTTGTTGGAATTGTTTTATCCATTTTAAAATTGGCGATAAATAAATCTGGTAAACAATTGCTTGCGCATTCGCCATTTTTATTTATAGTGAATTTATTAATACTTCTATCTGAATAAAAATAACCGACGTCTGCTTCGCCTTTGGTATTGAAGTCTTTTGCCCAATCGAAACGCTTGTTCAATTGTGCTCCAGAAATATTCAAGTAACTATATTGGTTGTTTTGTTTAAAAACAGCAAACCCATTTTTTATTTTCTTGAGTTCATCGAAAGGTCCCGCCAATGAATGCCGTTCGCTGAATAAATAATATTTTTTTCCTTTTTGTAGGATGTAATAATTTTCTTTATTTTCTGTACTGCATCCGGTGATGTCATCATATAGGGGGTTTAAGATAATTTGTGCCCCTTTTTTTATTCCTTTTTTACCTCCATTGGTGAAAGTAGTTGTAGGGGCATTGTTGTCATTTTGAACGACCATAGGTTGAGGTGCATGTACCATAGGTGATGCCTCTACAATGAAAATATTATTTTTTGGATTTTTATCTTCTTCTGGGAAAATTCGGATACTGGTTCTCTCATAACCTTCAAGCAAAAGATCCAAGGATAAACTTTCATCGGGGAAAATAGGAGAAGGAGTAATGGTGAAATTACCATTTTCATCCGTAATCAAATCAATATCATATGGGGCGTTGTAAATATTCATATTAGGTATTGGGCGATTGTTTTGATCCCTAATCTGACCTATAAATTTTTTGGGTAATAGTTTTATATCTTTTAATTGATTTCCTGTTTTCAATTCATTGTAGGGAATGATCTTGTCTTCATACCAAGGGCGGAAAACAGCAACGTCAAAAATGTCACCCATGTCTATTATGGCGTAAATACCATATCCATTGGTTAGGGTAGGGGATGCATCTGAAAAAATAAGTTTGGCATATGGGATGGGTGTCTCAGTATTTGCATCTAGAACTTTTCCTTCAAAAGATGTTATTCTTTTATCGACGAAATCACATTCTTTTGCCAAGCGAACGATGTCTACATCTGTAGTGTCGTATTGGTATGCTTTTTTGATATATTTACATGTAGTAGCCGTTGAATCCAAAGGAAGGAAAACAGGTTCGTTTATGCTGGTTTGTTGGTTAGCGTTGATACTAGGTTCCAGATTAATAATTGTGTCCAGGTAAGCGTCTATAGCTTTGTTGTAATACGCGATAGCAATATTTTTGTGGACCTTTTTTGCATTATCTACAAGGGTGTCGTTATAATCTATGATTTTGTCCGGGTTGTATTGTTGTAGGTTGTTTAATATTTCTAAAGGAGTGGTGTCGGTAGCAATATTTCTGATTTGATAAACATAATGCAAGGATTGGTGGTTGACATGAAGTAAATAATCCTCATCATTTTTTATGCACATTTTTACACTATCATAATTAACATTTATTTTCTTTATTTTTTTACATGATTTTACCATTTTGGCATTTTCTGAAATAGGATTTTTTGATGTGTCAAATCCGGGATCTCCATTGCACGTTGTACAACGAGAACCGATGCCCATCAAGAGGGTAGGGAGATAGATGAAAAGCAATGTGTTGAGAAAGAATAAGCAAATTAAAAAGATTAATCGAAGCCCTTTTTTATGGTTTCCATGTAATGCCCGTTCGATGGCGTCTTCATCATCATTAATGAATTTGTTCCAGCTTTTGGGTACTTCGAAATCAAGCTCGGATCTTTGTTCTTCCGAAATCTTTTTCAACATGACAAAATCTCCTTCGACTTCATCAAATAGAAATTGTTCTATTTCTTTTTGTAATTCTTTTTTCTTGCCCGAATTGTTTTCAACACTCCATTGGTTCAATAATAAATTCATTTGATGCTCGTCGTGAGCAGCAGAATGAATAGGAGGGGGTTGTTTTTCAAAAATTTGAATTAAATCCAGCCTAATTTTTTCTAATAATACGGGATGTTCTTTTTGTAGAAAAGCAATGAGATCGGCTCTGTGTTCGGGAGGTATTTTTCCATCCGAAAACCAATCCAAACGGAATAAGGCAGATAAATGATGGATGGAAACTAATTCTTCTTCATTTAATTCTTTTTCTAGAAAATGGCCGATATGAAGGGTCAAATCCCAATTAAGAGTGGGGTAAACGGCACAAGCCGCCAACCAAATAAAAACAGAATCATGAAAATAAGGTCGAAGGCTTTTGGCTACATTTCCTTCTATTTTAATATTGTGGGTTTGGGCAGAAGGCAATAATTTTTTCCATCTTTTAGAATTCCAATCCAAATCATTTTTTAGAACATATACCCAATGAGCCAAAGGCAAATGCCCGAAAGGCATGACCGTGAATTTTTCTTCCAGTCTATTTTCTTGCCGGTTCCAAGTGTCCAATGTTTTTGGAGTCATAATGGCACGTTCTTTCCAAGTGTCGAAAATATTAGTCCACTTAGATAATTTGCCCGTTCTTGGATGCAATAAATAGGAACCCGTTCCCATAATGATTAAACGGGCGTCCATATATTTTTTGGTGAGTTCTATGAGTTTTATTCCATTGCGATATTCTTCATTGTAACAAACCCGAATATCCATATTGAAAAAATATCGGGATGCGAAAATTTCATTTTCCCGAAGGGTTTGGAACAATGTATCATATAATAATGTACGATGATCGTTGGGGCTTCTCCGTTCAATTAAAAATAAATATTCGGGTGGTCGGGTCGTTCCCTTGAATTGAGGATTAAATCGCCCGCCTTGCTTAATCGTTTTTTTGATGGTATAACCGATGTCCAACCGTTGTCCATCGTCCCGAGCCCGTTCTCTTAATTGCCTTATGCTGAGTTCGACGTCATCATCCCAATCAATATCTGGATTGTCTAAAGAAATATTCCATAAATAAGGGGGTAAATTTTTGGGTTCCTGTCGGGCAACAATAGAATCTTTTTTGCGATTAAAAAATGTTTCCCAAATTAATAAAAGTAATAATACTAATCCAAGAATAATACTCGCCAAAAGGATTTTATTAAAATGGCGGATAAAGAATTTTTCGCCATGACTCAAGGCAGGGGGAATGAGTCGGGTGTGGCTTTCATTATAAGGGATTTTCTTTTTTTTATATGGAAATATGGGTGGTCCTATCCCTGTGGGTGGTTCTGTCGAATCGGGTGGTTCGGGGTTTATATTTTTAGGACTAATGGTTGCCACATATTTGACCCATATTTTATGGTTTTGATCATTGACCCAATGTCCAAAAATGGTGTCTTCTTGAACCGTATCCCTTTCTACATTTTTAAACGCAGTATAAGTAAGACACCTTGTGGAGTCAAACAAAAAATGACCATATTTCAAGGAGTCTTTGTATATGGAATCTGTATGACTTTTTTCTATAACTGGACCAAAATTAGGTAAAGTATCAAAGCAGATGTATTCTGTATTTCCCTCCTCGACAATGAATGAGTGAACATATGGTACATAGGTTGGTGCGGGTGGTTCATCAATGATGGGCTTGGGTTGGTTCAAATATAAAATAGCAAAAGCGATGGGCAATAATAAAATAGGAATGAGCCACCACAGAAAACGAGTCCAATCTTTTTTTTCTTTTATGGATGGTTCTTCAAGAGTGGGTTCTATTTTTTCGGGGTCTATTTGCCGACTTAATTCTACGGCATCATGAAAATGTTTTTTAAAACGGACTTGCTCATCCTCACTCCTTGCAAAAATAGGGGTGATATATTGATGGAGTTTTTCAGGGGGAATGTTGTCGGGTAAACGGGAGATTAAATCTTGTGTTCTCAAATGCACACCCGTTCCCAAAGGATAACCCTCCTCATGGATTCGCCGGAGGAAATCGGAAATTATTTGATATTTTAATTGGTTTTCTTTCACGGATGTTGGTGGGTTATCGTCGTCTTTTGCCTTCTATGGCTTCTACAAGGGTGCGTAAATCATCTTTGGTTTTTGCCAAAACAGAATAAGATAATTTCAATTGTTTTTTTTCTGTATCATTTAATGTTTTGATGTCTTTTAATTTTTGAGCATCAAATTTGATTTTTTGTAATAAGGATGACCAACCAATTAATTCTGCCGTAGCCGGCTTTTTCTTGAGTACACCTAATTTGTTGTTTCTTATTTTTTCAAAATGGTCAATGATGTTTTCCAGATCGGCATCTTTCCAGTCATCCACTTTTGCCTTTAATATTTTTAATAATAAAGTATGATCGGGGAATGGGATGTGATAATAAATGACCCGTCGTAAAAAAGCATCAGGTAAATTCTTTTCCGAATTACTGGTAATGATGATGACCGGTTTTTTGCTGGGTTCGCTTTCGTGTAATTTATTAATTTCAGGAACCGAAAAACGCATGTCTTCTATGGCTGCCAATAAATCGTTCGGAAAATCTCTCGGAGCTTTATCAATTTCGTCGATGAGGACCACCATTCTTTTTTTTGCGAGAATCGCTTCGCCTAAACGTCCTTTATAATTAATGAATCTTTTTTCAATATCATCCGGCGATAATATTTCGTTTTGATTCTGTGCATATTGGAAATGCCGCAATGCATCGTATTGATAAAATAAGTCACTAGCCGTCGAGGTGGTCTGTGCATTGTATCTGATGGGTGTGCCTAAATTAAAATACCAAGCAACATGTTTGGCGAGTTGGGTTTTTCCGGTTCCGGGTTCTCCGGTTAATAGGAGAGGTTGTCCCAAAGCCAAAGCCACATTCACCGAGTTGATTAACTCTTCTGAAGGAATATATAATTTCGGATCATGTGTTTTGTCGTTGGTCGAATAATCCGGTAATTCTCTATCTCCTTTTGCGTATAAATCAAATTTCATGATCTTGTTTTTTAATTTGTCGTAGTGTTTTATTTGTTGGAATATTATGATTCATATTGTTCCATGTAAATATCATAAATTATTTTTTGCAGGCTTAGGATATCATTCATGTTTATTTTTTTGTGTTCCTTGTAAAGTTGTTTCTTTTTTCCATCCCGATCTTGCATTTGCTGTATAAAAGCATCAATAATAATGTCCTGTTTTACAGTATCTCGTTCTCCGATTTCATCATAGAGCCAATCCCTCAGTTCTTGTTCTTCGATGGGAGGAAGAGGAGCAAAAAAAGTAGCCTTTTCATATTTTCCACTCAATTGTTCAATAGCAGAAATAATTTCTTGTTGCTTTTCCGAAACATTCGCTCCATCATGAACATTATCCATCCTTAAAATAAAAAAGAAAACAAAATAAGGTAAATCTTCATGAGGGGCTTGAAAGGAATTAATCAACCATTCTAAATATTCGGCGGTGTGTCTGTTCCATTTGTTTTCACTGGTTTCGAAAACAAAAGAAATATAATCGTAATCCAATTCGGGTAATCCGGTTTTCAAATACTCATCAAAAGAAGTGGATTGATGGAATGAAAAACGATTGCTAAAATATTTTTTAAACTCCATCTGGCTTTTTTGCAACCTTCTTTTTAGGGGAAGATCCTCAATTTTTATTCGACCACTGTCTTCATGGATAATTCTGTGGATGGCACTTTCCTCGTCATCTAATTCATGGTACATGATTTCGTAAATCATCCGCTCTGAAAAACTATGAGGTGATTGGGTAGGGCATCCCAAGAAAAAATAAAACTGGAACGGCATGTTTTTGTCCAATTTGTTTTCATGGGCATCCCAAAAAAGGTTAGCAACTTCGGTTCTGTTGCAATTTACTAAATCGAGTAACCCCAAATCCTTGTATATCGTGATATTATTTTTAACAACTTCTGCTAAAGGAAGAGGTTTCCCATCCGAATAATTACCGGGTTTTTGGAGGCTTGGTAATTCAAGTTTATCAATAAAAAGGAAAAGGCTCTCTTTTATTTGATTTTCCTCTAAACTTCGTTCCTCAAAAGGAAGAATTCCTTTCATGATTTTTTTCTCAAGTACCTTATGGCGGGTTTTGATTTGTAAAAAGAGGGTAAAGGCTTGTTTTTGGGGTATAAGATAGGGTTCGAGGTCAGAGAAAAGTTCCTCGTAGCCTTCGACAACTATTTGATTCCACTTCGATTTTAGGGCATCGATATCCATTCAGTATCAGATTAAGATGAAGTGATTTAACCTTATGGAATTAGACTTAAAGTGAATGCTTGGTTTTCAGGGCAAGGCTCATTTTAAGTTTCGTACTTGGAAAGTACGGGAGGCAAAATAGCCGAAGAACCTGGAAATCAATGATTCTGCTTTAAGGCAGTTAGAACAAGTTTAAATCACTTCAATATATAAATTTAATAGAAAAAATGAATATGTTAATATTATTATGTGAAAGATGTAGCAATAACATCTAATCTACTGCTTCTTTTGGAACTATTTAGTTTGAAATCCCATTATATGGGGTGTTATGCTTTTCAGAAGAATTTCATATTGTTTGTTCTCTCCGGCAGCCATGCTCATTTTTTTGAGAGATTTGGATTAGCCCATTGTGTTCTAAGTTCTACTTACAACATCTATTCGATTGTATTTTTTTGATTCATTTCTATATGGACATCCCTTCCGTATAGCTTTAAAATTAATGGATTATGGGAGCTCAAATTATATATGATACTACGATTCCAATTGATATTCGAATTTTTATAGATGGATTGATTTTTGCCGATGATACATCTGAAGCATTATTTCATCACACCTTCCATTTGTTTTTTAGAGATGAAAGGTTTCCTCCATTGGGTAAGGGAACGATAGATGCCTTATATGCTGCGGTAAAAAAGGTAAGGTATGCCGAAATAAAACCTTTGGAGATTGAATTTGCCAAAGTAGGAATTATTGCTGATTGCCCGATTTATCAGGCAGCTTGTAAGTTTATAGAATCTTCGGGTGATAAAGTGCCGGAGTCTGATGGATTCTGGAAGTATTTCTTCAGCTATTCTTTTTCTTCTACGCAAAAATTGGGAATGCCTTATCGGCAATTATTGATCCGGATGAACAAAGAGGATGGTTTAGAACGTATCCCTTTTTCAACCTTGAAAGTGATCGAGGACATGACCCGAAAACCGTATATCGGATTAGCAGCTGTGCGTAGGTTGTTAGCCCCTGTGTTGTTTTCGAAGAACATGGATGTCAACATGAAATATTTTTTGTTGAGAGCCGTCGAATTCCAATTGATTCGATGGGTTGCCCATGAAGGAACGTATTCGGAAGATCAATTGCGATTAATGTTCAATGCCAATGACATGTGGCAGTTGGGGAAATTCTTTGTCAAGCTTTTCAATGCCCCGGAGTTATTTGAGGCAAGGAAGAAAATGGGATTTTATGAATCACCTGAAAAATTTGTCAAAAAATATTCTTTCACTTCTTTGGCCTTTTTCGAATTGTTGATTCACAATCCTGAATTTTTGGTTTTGTCTATGAAAAAGAAAGGGCAGGACGCAAGAGGGTTGCCGGTGTTTCCGGAAGGATATTCATTCCAATTGTTTTTGAAATATATACCAAATGGAATTTTGATGAATTTAGAACCTTACATTAAAACGGGAATGCCTGTATTAATGCATTTGGCGTTGGGCAAAAGTTTGCGGGAATACCCGAATTTATCTATTCCATTATCCAAAAAAATGGCTCATTACTGTTTAGGTTTCATGTCTGATTCTAATTTGGAAACGGCTTGCAAGAAAGCATATTTGTCTGCGGTCTGTGGTTCGCCCAAAAAAGATTTTACCAGTACCGGATTCGAAGATGTAGATATACGATTTTTTCAAGGCAATTATTGGAAAATGGTTTGGTCGGTCTTATTGGAAAAAGAAGCCCAGATAGATCCCCTGGTATCTTTTGCGACAATTTTTAATTACTTGGATAGCGAATTTGGTTTATGTCACTTTACGAAGGCATCCGCTATTGGAGATGCTGTCGATTCATTCGTTGTTGAAGAATTAAAAAGAATAAAAAGGGATGCTTGGGATTTTGCAAAATTTAAGGGATATGAAGTGTTGTGTGATGAAAAAGAATTTTATATCATACAATTAAATAGCCCTAAATTGTTGCAAGACGAAGGCAAGGTCATGAATCATTGTGTGGCTACATATACCGAACGTTGCAAAGTAGGTATCGATTCTATTTGGTCCTTGAGGAAAAAAGGAGGGCGAAGGGATAAACGCCTAGCAACCATCCAAGTGAACAATAGAAAGAAAAAAATTGTTCAGGTAAAAGCCAAGGCAAATGGAGAACCCAAATCCAAGCACAAAGACATTATTATAGAATGGTCTATTGTAGAGGATTTGGATGTTGCATTTTAGAGCATGTTTCAATTTAACACTTTGGGCTAAAAACGCACTTATTTTGATTATACTTCGTTTCAAAAATACTCATTTAGCTAAGGCTAAACTCCGTTTTTTGTGCCTTATCTAATCAAAATAATTACTGTTTCTATCTCCAAAAGCCAATTTTAAACATGCTCT
>JAHDDR010000067.1 GCA_020629255.1 Saprospiraceae bacterium
CGTAACTATAACGGTCCTAAGGTACTGGAATTCGGGCGACCGAAAACTGGGAGTTGAAAAATATCTCAAGTAGAAATTTGGAAACGTGTTCACTGATCAGAAATAATTCTGATTAAGAACGGCTCGACTAATCCATACTTGCAATTTTGCCTAATATTTTTTTAAAAAATAAAGAGTGAAAAATGAAAGAGTGAATAGTTTTATAAATTGTTTTTAGACGATTTTAAAATGGAGACTAAAAGTCTAATCAGTTCTTCGCAATCTTCAATATTTGCTCCTACGGAAGTTCCACTTCTAAGGAGTTGTTTTGAAAGAACAAACTCTTTCTTTTCTGATGATACTTTTTGATAAACATGAATAATATTCAAAGCGAATTTATAAGATTTGTCTAATAAAGGAGATTCCATTGTTTTAAAATTTCAAGAATGGTATAATCAATTTATTACAAGCAAACATGTTGAAAAATAATAATTAACTATTCACTCTTTCATTATTCATTTTCAATTATTAATTACTAAAAAAAACAACATCATGTCATTGTTCAATTTCAAGAAGAAGACAAATAAGCGTACAAAGAACCTTGCAGGCGGTGAAGCTTTTGTACAAACACCAAAGATGCAACTAGCCTCTATTATGCTGACGTCTTTTGCACAAGATCAATTTTACCGTAAGGCGAATACGACATTCGATGAATTGGTCAAGCTATTGGCAAAGGTCGATCCACTATTTGCAGCGAAGGCCGCGATTTATGCTCGTACAAAGTTCAACATGCGTTCTATTACACATGTATTGGCAGCAGAAATTTCAGCTTATGCTTCTGGTCAACCTTGGGCGAAGGAATTCTACAACAAGGTAGTTTCTCGTCCAGACGACATGTTGGAAATCGTAGCATACTACTTCAATAAGGGTGGCAAGACAATGCCGAATGCTATGAAGAAGGGTTTTGCCAAGGCTTTCGATAAGTTCGATGGTTACCAATTGGCGAAGTACCGAGGTGAAAACAAGGATGTCAAGTTGATTGACTTGGTAAACCTAGTACACCCAATGCCAACACAACGAAATGCCAAGGCATTGGAAGCGTTGGTCAACGGTACGTTGCGTAATACGAATACTTGGGAAGCTAAGTTGACACAAGCAGGACAAGTAGCCGATTCGGCTGAAAACAAAGCTGAAATGAAGGCGACTGCTTGGAAGGATTTGATGGCAGAAAATAAGTTGGGTTACTTTGCTTTGTTGCGAAACCTACGAAACATCGCTTCACAAGCACCTGATGTTTTGGATGCCGCATTGAACACACTGGTCGACCGAACTCGAATCAAGAAGAGCAAGGTATTGCCTTTCCGATTCTTGTCTGCTTTGGATGCCATCAAGGATGCGAACTTGGACAACAAGTTGAACCGAAAGATCCAAAAGGCATTGAATAAGGCGCTAGAAATTTCATTGGACAATGTTCCTGTTTTTGACGGCCGTACTTTGATTGTTTTGGATGACTCCGGTTCTATGACTTGGGGTGGCCAAAAGAAGGGGGGTAAGACACCTATCGAAATCGGTGCCATTTTCGCAGCCATGTTGTACAAGAGCAACGATGCCGACTTGATGCGTTTCTCTGATAATGCTTCATACGTGAAGCCATTCTTCGGAGATGCAGCCATGAGCATTGCGAATGGTTTGATCAAGAATGCGAAGTCTGCCGGTACGAACTTCCACGCTATTTTCCAAAAGGCGAACAAGGTATATGATCGCGTGATCATCTTGTCTGATATGCAAGGCTGGATGGGAGGTTATACACCAAAGGTTGCTTTCGAATCGTACAAGAAGAAGACGGGTGCCAACCCATTCATCTACTCTTTCGATTTGAATGGATATGGTAGCTTGCAGTTTCCAGAAAGCAAGGTGTTTGCCTTGGCCGGTTTCAGCGACAAGGTCTTTGATTTGATGGCATTGCTAGAAACAGATCGAAAGGCTTTGGTCAAGGAAATCGAAAAGATGAGCCTATAATTGGGAATTTTAACATAGTTGTATCCCCTTCTTGTAATAAGGAGGGGATTTTTTTATTTACTATCGAACCAAATTAATAAAGCCTTCTTTAATCATTTCCTCTCCCTGCCAATTTGTGGCTCTGATTTTATAGGCATATACATCCGAATTTTGTGGAACACCTTTAAAGGTTCCATCCCATCCTTCTTCCATATCTGATGTTTCGAAAATTTTTTCTCCCCAACGATTAAATATCTGATATTCCAACAATTCTTGGATACCCCATCCGAAAACCGGAATTTCATCATTATTACCATCACCATTGGGGGTGAAGGTAGTCGGCATGGCAATAAAGCTTTCTTCATGCAACGTAATATTGAAAATCAGCGTTTGATCAAAACAGGCATATAAATCTGTAATGTGTAACTCGTACAATGCCTCTTCCAATAAAGGCCCAACAGTAGGGAAGGAACAGTCGGTACAACTCAAACCTTCTTCGGGAGTCCATTCAAAAATATAGTAATCTTGATATTCGACGGGAAGCGTAATGGAATCACCTATTACAATTGTCGTATCCAGACCGGGATACGTTGTGGGTTGAGCCACAAGCACAAAAGCCGAATCTTGCCCCGTACACCCGAACTCTGTTTCTTCCGACAAATAGTATGTTGTCGATTCGGTGGGGGAAGTGAGAATAGATGATTCCGTTTCTTCGTTGATCACTTCTTGAGGAGACCATTCATAGAAACTATTCGGATCGAAAAATAAAGGTTCGATTTCTATTTCTTCTCCTAAGCAAATAGTATCCCCATTAATCCTCGTATCCGGATTGGGATGCAGTATAATCGGGTAGGTGATGGTATCATTACACCCTAGTTCTGCATTGGTGATGTATAATGAAACCTCGTAAGTTCCCGGTTCCGAATACTGATGTACCGGATTTATGTCTGTAGTGGTATTCCCATCTCCGAAATCCCATAAATAAGTGTCGGCATTCTCCGACAAGTTTGTAAAAGCGTAAGGAGCAAAACAAAGAGCTGTATCCACACCATCATTCCGAATAAAATCGGCGATGACTTCTTGGATATTAATAATCGTATCTGCCGAGAAAGGACAAAGCCCTCCTTCACTATATAAAATCAAACTGGCTACTGTTGTTCCGTTCGGAGGATGGAAGGTATAATTGTGACTTATCGGATTCACATCAGAAACCGTTACTCCATCCCCAAAATCCCAAGTAAAAGTGCTTACATCCGATGTGTCCAATAACTCAAAAGTGATGGCTTCCCCTTTGCAAATGGTCGTTCTGTCGACTATAAAATCTCCTCGGGGGTTTAGTACCGTGTATATTCTACTCATCGAATCTTGGCATCCCAACTCATTGGTGACATAAAGGGTTACGGTGTATTCTCCTTCATCAAAAACGGTCGCTGGGTTTTCTAATTCCGATGTCTCCCCATTTCCGAAATCCCAGAAATAGGTAACAGGAGTTGTCGATGAACTCATATTGGTAAAGAAAACATTAGCAGGATAACAAAGCACATCTGTACTGTCATTATCAGATTCGAAAGATGCTTCGGGAAAAGGCACCACATTAATGGTTGTCGCTGATGTTCGACTACAACCGGAACTTTCTTCATGATAATTTAATGTGATCGTATGTTCTCCTAAAGTGGTGTAGATAACCTCGTTGGTTTGTCCTGTTCCCGTCGTTCCATTTCCAAAATCCCAATCATAGACAAGGTGAGAGCCTTCTAGTGTGAAATCATTGGCTGTTATGGTAAAGGGTTGACCAATACATGCGGTTGCATCGGCAATGATTGGCGTATAAAAATTGTAATATTCTATGGTATCCTCAATAATGTAAGTACATCCTAGAGCATCCGAAATAATAAGACTTATGGGATATTCATTATCACTATTCGGAAAATCCGTATAGGTATGGACTGGATCATTGTCTGTTGATGTAGAACCGTCACCAAAGCTCCATTCCAAACTTACTACCGTAGTATCAACCTGGCTTAAATTGGTAAATGCAACCTCTTGGTCATTACAAATCCGATGATCATCTATGCCTATATCCATATTGGCTCCATAGATTGCAACCGGAATACTTGTAGTATCTGTACAACCATTGATATCTGTTCCCACCAATTGTAATACATCGAAAGTGCCCGGGGCAATCCATTCATGAATAATATCTTCGTCTGAACGGAAAGGAGGATAATCGTCATGTAAGAAATCCCAAGTGTAACCTGTGCTGCAAGTTGTTCTTACATCTGTAGAAGCTGAAGCATCAAATTCGACCAATACGGAATCTAAGCTACAAGAAACATTAACCAATTCCAATTCAACATTGGCATCACGAATCTGCACCCTAATGCTTTCTGTTGAAGGAGGGCATTCTAATGCCGGATTATATGCCGTTAATGTAACATAAAAATCGCCAGTATAATCATAAGTGTGAGTTACTGTAGAAGATGTGCTCGTTGTACCATCTCCAAAATTCCAGAGTATACTCGTAGCATCAGTACTTGTTTCCGACAAAGTAACTTCATAAGGGGTTTCACAATCATTTTCATACCCCAAAATATGAGCTTTAGGAGCTGTTAAAAACGTAATATTACAAGGTAAATCAATTGATTCCAAATCAAATTCCGTTATGCATCCGTTATCAATAATAACTAATGTGTTATTGTTTTCTACAAACATAGAATCAATTTCTATGATGGAACCATCAATAATAATTTCACCTGGATTAATCAGTGTAATAACCACAGGGTCTCCTGGGCATATGGTTTGATCTTCACACTCTAGCTGGGGAAGAACTTGGGTAACATCAAATTGTCGCCCCACTTCAATTAGATGGACAGCAGATGTGTCTCCGGGGCAACCCGGAATATTGGTATGGATAACCAAGGTTACCTCATATTCTCCTCTTTGTGCGAATGTATGCTGAAAAGGAGCATCTGTGAAATTTGATTGCACAAGCACCCCATCTATAAGCCAATCCCATTGCACCACATCCTGTATGTTCACACTAGCATCTGTAAACGTTACATCCAAAGGAGCACAACCTTCCACGGCACTTTCGAAGAAGTTAGCTTTATACAAGGCTATCGTGTCTGGATCCGATGTATTATCGGCTGTTGCTACACAACCGGCAGGGGTAATTACTTCCAGCGAGGTGTGAAAAATATTAAATGGGGTTTCGGAATACGGGTAGAATTCCGAAGAATCTAAAAATTCGACGGTAGTAGTCTGCCCGGTTGACATTGGAGGTGTAGCCCATCCTGCCGGGGAAAAAGACCAATTATATTCGGCGGCATTCGTTGCGGTTGCCGATGCTGTAACCAATAATGTATTGGCACAGGCAAACGATGGTTCTGTTGTAAAATCAGCTATAGCTTCTTCTATGTAAATATCTTTCGTAAATTCTGCAGAACAAAACTGATCCAATGATGTGACAGTAAGAATAACCGTTTCCCACCCTTCCTGATCGAATGTTACCGTAGGTGATGCTCCTGAAACAAATTGAGGTGTGGCATTGGGCCCGAAATTCCAAATGTAGAATAAGGGACTGTTATTGTTTTCAATGGAGAATGGCGTATTAATACAAAGCGTATCCGGCATATTGATCGTCGCTTCCGGGCTTCCTCCTGATACTTGAATTTCTGTCGTATAAACACAACCTGAAGGGCTTGTGGCAGATAATGTAACATCAAAATTACCTTCGCCATATGTTTGTGTGGGCGGATTCTGTAGATTGGATGTGTTGCCATTTCCGAAGTCCCAAGAATAACTGGTCCCCCCTGTCCAACTTGGAGAAAAAGTAATATCAAATGGAACATTACAGGATTGTGGAGGATCCAAGGACGTTAGGATTTGTAAATCCGGTTCTTGTTCTACTTCTACCACATCGGCAAAGACTTGGGTAACATTACAAGAAGGAGCCGTAGTAACCAATTCTAATGAAGCAGAATAATTGCCTCCATTTTGAAAGGTATAGGTTGCTGTCGGTGAAGCGGTAATAACGCTTCCCCCATCTCCGAACACCCATTGGTGTTCTATTACGGAAACGCCCTGGGGCAACACGGCATTATAACTAAAGGTAACTTCTAAAGGAGCACAACCAAAATCAGGACTCGCAAAAACTTCGATTTCGGGCGGAGCGTAGGAAGTAATCTGAAGCGTACCGACCCAGGTTCCTCCTGGTTGATTGTATAGCTCTACATTAAAAACTCCCGCACTTGTAAAATTTGCTGAAGGATTCTCTAGCGTTGATGTGGCTCCATTTCCGAAATCCCAGAAATAGCTACTCATGCCAGTAGGTGGAGAAAATTCAACCTCGAAAGGGAAGCACCCTTGGGTCACATTTGCGGTTTGAGAATAAAGTCTGGGGGTTAAAAGTGCAGTTAGTAAGACGAAAATAATTGTATAACTCCTCATAAGGGGCTAAATTTTGTTGTTTTTAAGATGATACAAATATATACGGTTCAGATCATTAATGAAAGGGGAGATCTTAATTTTTTCTTAAAAAAATATTACTAGCCATTGATTTAATTATTTATTACTTTTACTTTTGGATCAAATAATAACCAAAATCAACAATTGATGAAGCATTTATTCTTTACTGTTTTCATTGTACTGTCATGTACGGTTTTTTATTCCTTTACTCCTCAATCTTTTTCAGAAAATGATCCTTTACCCTGTGTGAACAAAAGTTTTCCTATTACCTTACAAATTATTCGGGATAGTTTGGGCAACAATGCTACGAGCATCAGCGATGCACAAGATGTTATTGATGAAATGAATAGTTTTTTCAATCCAATTTGTGTTTCTTTTTACATTTTTGATACTAGAATCATATACAACCACACCTATGATGAAATTGACGATGCTGCAGAATATAATGAACTGATTTCTACCTACAATAAACCTTCTAGAATTAATGTGTATATCGGAAATTATCTCGGAGGGAGTTCTTTTTACCCGGGGTTTTCTACCTATAATGGGATTACGGAACCATCTGCCAACCTACCGTCTATCGCAATAAATAAACCAAGCTTTACTGCTCCCCAATTAGCTCATTTTATCGGTGAATATTTCGGCTTACGCCCAACAGGCTATGCTAACTTTGGAAATGAACTGGCCGATGGAAGCAATTGTGCCACAACTGGGGATTTAATGTGTAGCACCCCTGCAGATCCTTTTGGGGATCCCATAACAGGTCAAGATATTGACTACCCCTACTACCTTCGTGAAAGGTGTAAATTTGTTTTTCAAGATAAAGACGCCAACGACCAATTTTATAATCCCGATGTCAGTAATATAATGTCATATTATATTAATTGCAGATGTACATTTACCCATGAACAATATGAGTTTATGGCACTTACTTATTATTCAAACTCGGGAAATACTTGGTAATATGATTCGCAAAATAACAACTTTAATTTTTGCTTGTTTTTTATTTAATTTAAATCTTCAAGCACAAGACATTCATTTGTCCCAATTCTACACGAATAATTTAAATCTGAATCCTGCCCTAACGGGAAATTTTGATGGTAATTATCGAATTACTTTAAATTATAGAAGCCAATGGTCGCAATTATCCGTTCCGATTGTTACGACGATGTTGGGCTTCGAAAAAAAAATCGATTTATATACTCAGCAAGTAAGCGTAGGGGGATTAATTGTTCATGATCGATTTAGTGATTTTAATATTGCCAATTCGAAAATATTTTTATCGGGAAGTTATGGTCGAAATTTAGGCAATGCCGAATTATCCGCTGGATTGCAATTAGGATATATTATTAAACGGCAAGATTTTTCGGATCAGACTTTTCCTGTCCAGTGGAATTATGAGCAAGGAGATTTTGATATTTCCCTTCCCAATTTAGAAGCAGATGATAAAATTAATTCTAATTATTTTGATATGAATTTTGGAATTAATTTATCTAAAACATGGAGTAAAAAAATAAAAACCAATATTGGGTATTCTGCTTTCCATATCACTGTTCCTAATGAATCTTTTACCTCAACGGATTTTAAACTAAAATTTAGATCAATCGTCCATTTTTCGGGAGAAATGAGGTTCCATGAAAAAATATTTATCGAACCCCACGCTTTGTTCATGTGGACGACCTCCACAGAAGATTTAGTTGTGGGAACCAACCTAAGATACCAAGCAGAAAAATTAGGCGTACGAACTGGGTTCTTTCATCGGGGAGGGTTGCCCGATAGTGATGCACTCATTTATAAAGTCGGTTTATTATACCAAGCGTTCGAAATCGGCTTTAGTTATGATATGAATATTTCAGAACTCAGCCAAAATTCTACACGCAAGTCGACTTATGAAATATCATTTATCTATACGGCTCCGAATATTGACCTCCAACAAGAATCCATTCCTTGCGAACGTTTTTAAATCAAAAATCATGTTAAAAAAAACAGCTGTATTTTCTTTATTGTTGATGTTTTTTTCTGCTTCTTGTTTTGCACAGACAGAAGACTTAACTGTCTTTCCTAAAAATCCAAAAAAATTAGCTAAAGAAGCAAAATGGGCTTTGGGAAAAGGTGATTTATTTTTAGCTAAAAAATATTACGATCACCTTACGAATCAAAGTGATCAAATTGAATACGTATATGATTTGGCACTTTGCGAAATGAAAATCCGTGATTACGAAAAAGCGGAATCTTTATTTAAATCCGTTCATGAAAAAGATGCAGAACAATATCCTTTGGCTCTTTTTTATTGGGCGTTGATGCAAAAGGCGAATGGAAAATATGAAGAGGCGAAAAATAATTTCGAGGCATTCAGAAAAAAAACGAGGAACCTCAAAGATAAATCTTGGTCTAAAATAAACCGGAATGAAATCGAGGGTTGTGATTTGGCATTGCGAATCAAAGATTCTATCACATATAAAAAAATAGAAAATTTACAAGGAGACATCAATTATCCGCACATCGAATTTTCTCCGATTCCTTATGGCGAGAATCAATTAATTTATGGTTCGAATAAAACGGATGATGTTCTTTTTTATACCGTAAAAAAAGATGATTATAAAAATGAAAATAAAAAAGCTCCTTTCAGGAAATTATATCTCGCCTCAGAAAAAGAAGGCGAGTGGGTAACAGAAGGCGAATGGGGAGATTCATTCAATTCGGATAACATACATTCTGGCAACGGTGCTTTTTCTTTGGATAAGAAAAGATTTTATTTTACTCGTTGCGAAAAAGATATTCGAGGTAAAACCATTTGTAAAATATTTTATTCAGAAAAAAAATCTGATGGCTGGAGCAAAGCCATTTTATTAAATGACAATATTAATTTAAAAGGATTTACGAGTACTCAACCGACCATTGGAAAAGAAACAAAAAAAGGGCGGGAAGTCTTGTATTTTGTTTCGGATCGCCCGGAAGGAAAAGGCGGTTGGGATATTTGGTACAGCACCTACAATGAAAAGAAAAACACTTTTTCGGAAGCTCGGAATGCTGGTCGGAAAATAAATTCTCCAGGAACAGAATGCACGCCTTATTATCATCCGGAAACGGGTAAATTTTATTTTAGTTCGAATGGTCACCCAAGTGTAGGAGGTCTGGATATTTTTGAAAATACCGGCGAAAAATCACAATGGGAAGATCCAAATAATTTAGGCTTTCCCATTAATTCATCTGCCGATGATTTGGATTATGTTTTAAAAGAAGGAAAAGATGCCGGCTTCCTTGTTTCCAATAGAAAAGGAGGGACGGCCCTAGAAGTAGAAACTTGCTGCGATGACATTTATTCTTTTTCGGAAGAAGAAATAAAGGAGGAACCCGTTGTTGAAAAAGAATTTGTAAACATCAATTTTAATATTTTTAATTCTGACAATAAAAAGAACATTTCCGAAGCAACGATAAAAATATATGCTATCAACGAAGATGGAAAAAAGTTAATAGAAGAAAAAAATAATCAATTTAATTTCGAATTGGAGAAAGGGAAAAAATATGAAATCGAAATTTCAAAAAAAGATTTCGATTCAAAAACAATTTCTTTGATTACGGAACAAAATGACACAAAAAAAATAGAAATGGTTCCTAGTAGGAAAACCACCTCTACTGTTTCTACAACTACGACCACAACAAAACCTACAATTACGACCACACCGGTAAAACGAGATATTAAAACTGAAATTGTAAAATTAAATGTCGGTGATGGTCCTCTTATTTTAGAAGATATTTATTTTGATTTCGACAGCGACAAACTTCGCCCCGAATCAATTCAAACTATTGATGATGTTTTAATGCATTTTCTTACCGTTCGATCTCGTGCCATCATTATGATTGGAGCCCATACGGATAGCCGAGGGAATGATGCTTATAATGAAGACTTGTCGCAAAGGAGAGCCCAGAGTGTTATCCGTTATTTAATACAGAAAAAAGGAATTAATCCTCGTCGATTACAAGCCAAAGGTTTTGGTGAAAATGTACCGATTGCTCCGAACCAACATTCTGATGGAAGCGACAATCCTGATGGACGACAAAAAAATAGGCGGGTGGAATTTTCTGTTGTGGGCGAATTATAATTTTATTTCTTTAAAATCAGCATCAACATAAAAATTATTGTTTTCCAACTTAAAAGGAAAACCGATTAAATTAATTTTATAATTAAATGATACAACATAATTGCCCTCATTTTTTTGTCGGATAATACATGAATGATCATTTCCTTCAATAGTGAATTCTGATAGGCGGAATTTACCGTTTTCATATTCATAACCTTCTCCTTTGTCAAAATAAAAATCACTTTTTTCTGTTCCGTTTTTATAATAAATATTTAATTCAACAGTTTTGATTTCTTTTTCACCCACATATTGCATAACTGGGAAATGAGGAACAACCGCACCCTCTCGAACCAATACAGGAATATTATTTTTTGATACGTTCACCCAATGCAATTTACCTCCCTTTAGTTGAGTATTCGAAAAATAATCATACCAATTCCCTTTCGGCAAATATACATTTTGAGCCTTCACTTCTTCTTCGATAACCGGGCAAACTAAAATATGATTTCCGACAATAAATTCGTTATTCCTTTTTGCATTTTTAGGATTTTCTTGTTCCTCAAAAACCAAAGGTTTTAACATCGGGGTTCCTTTTTTATAATATTGATAAAACGCTGTGTACATAACAGGAAGCAAGCGATAACGCAACTCAATAGCGTTTCGAGTTAATTCCAAGGCTTCGTTTCCAAAAGACCAGGGCTCTTGGTTTCCATGATCGCCGGATGAATGTGTTCTGAAAAAAGGATGGAAAACGCCCAATTGTATCCAACGGTAAAATAATTCCGGACTCGGATGATACACAAATCCACCTACGTCGGAACCACAAAAAGAAACGCCAGAAATAGCCAATCTTTGGCATTGCACATTCGCCAACCATAAATGCCGCCAAGTAGCCAAATTGTCGCCTGTCCAAACACTTGCAAATCTTTGCAAACCCGAATAACCAGAACGGGTAATAACCAAAGGTCTTTTTTTAGGATTTATTTTTTTTATCCCTTCATAAGTAGCCCTTGCCATTTGCATACCATAAATGTTATGTGCTTTACGATGGCTGCAAGGGTGTCCATCATAATCATGTCGAACATCCAAAGGCAGTGTCTTACTTTTCACGTCAAAAAGAGCGGGTTCGTTCATGTCGTTCCAAACACCATCTATTTTTAATTCTGCCATAAATTCTTTAAATAAATTTCCCCACCATTTTCTTACATTCGGATTCGTGTAATCTGGAAAATAACAATCGTCGGGCCAAACTTTTCCTATGACATAATCTCCTCCGGGTCTTTTACAAAAAACATTATTCTTTAATCCATCTTTAAAAACAAAATAATTGTCATCTATCTTAATTCCGGGGTCAATAATAACAACCGTTTTAAAACCATCCTCTTTTAAATCTTGGATCATTTTTTTAGGGTTCGGAAATTTTTCTTTATCCCAAGTAAAACATCTGAAGCCATCCATATAATCTATGTCGATATAAATGGCATCACAAGGGATTTTGTGTTCTCGCATCGTTGCACCAATCTCCCTTACTTTTTTCTCTGGGTGATAACTCCATTTACATTGTTGATACCCTAAAGCCCAAAGCGGAGGCATTTCTGGACGGCCTGTAAGTAATGTATATCGTTGACAAACATCTAATAACTTTGGCCCATGAATAAAATAATAATTCATTTCGCCACCCGATGCAGAAAAAAATATGGCCTTTGGATTTCCTTTCGCAAAATCAAAACGGGTTTCAAAACTATTATCGAAAAAAATACCATACCCCATCCCTTGATGCAATCCATAATAAAATGAAATGTTGCGGTAAGACGGATCCGTGTTTTCTTCATAACCATACGTATCCGAACCCCAATTTCGAAATGTTTTTCCGTAAAGATTTTGTTCTGTGGTTTTATCTCCTAATCCGAAAAAAGATTCTCCTTCTTGGTATTCTTTACCCATGTTTACAGTGTTCCCTCCGTACTCTTTGTTTTTTTTCCAAAAAAAACCTTTCCCATCTTTATGAATTAATTCTTTGTTTTTATTCCATAAAGAAACCGATAGTTTTTCTTTTTCGATTTTGCAGACTAATGTAGATGTTATTAATTCTACATTTTGTTCATTTTCCTGCAGGTCATAATTACATTTCGGGAATGAGAAATCCGGATCGATGGCGTAAGAAAAATCATCGGAGAAGGAGCCTTCTGTAGCATATCGAAAACGAATGATGTTTTCTGAAACAACTTCAATTTTCAATATTACTCCATTTTCTGAATGGATGAAAATGGCTCCATCTTTCTTTTCTATTTTCTTGAGTATATCGGGGTACAATTCATGTTCTGCAAAATCCAATTGAGTTAGCATATTTTATTTTTTATCTTTGATAAAAATTAGAACGAATTTAATTTTCCTTTGGTCAAAAATAAACATTCACGATTAAAAAAATCATTTTACACCCAAACTGATGTAGTTGGAATCGCCCAAGAGTTATTAGGAAAAATCTTGGTGACCCATATCAACGGGGAATTAACATCGGGAATGATTGTAGAAACAGAAGCGTATCGAGGTTCGGATGACAAGGCTTGCCATGCCTATCCTTACAAAAAAACCGACCGGACTAAAATCATGTTTGCAGAAGGAGGGGTAAGTTATGTTTACCTTTGTTATGGCATCCATCATTTATTCAATATCATTACATCTGTTGAAGGAGAAGCTGAAGCGGTTTTAATTCGAGGAATAGAACCCATAGACGGAATTGATTCTATGTTGGAACGACGAAATTTAAAAGAATTTACCCCTCGACTTACTGCCGGTCCAGGAAGTTTAAGTCAGGCATTGGGAATAAATCGAAAATGGCACAATGCAATTTCGCTCGTAGAAGAAAATAGTGTAATTTGGTTGGAGGATAGAAATATTTCGATTCCAAAAGAAAATATTATTGCAAGTAGGCGGGTAGGAATTGATTTTGCAGAGGAATGTGCTTTATGGAATTGGAGATTCCGCATTAAAAATAATAAATGGACCAGCAAAGGAAAAGGCTTGGGTGAATGAAAGATAAAAAAGAAAAAGAGGAAATTTCGGAACGTCTTAAAAAGTGGCGACTTGTTTTAGGTAAAGGAGCCGATCCAGAAGGCTCTTTTCCCATGGAGGGAGAAGCCAAAGGTATGGACGATACCTTAGAATCTTTGTATGATAATGACAGGCAGGGAGGATTGGGCAATTCATCTCCAAATGTCAACCGTTGGTTGGGCGATATTCGAAAATATTTTCCGACGTCGATGGTTCAAATCATGCAAAAAGATGCCATGGATCGCCTAGGGCTAAAAGAAATGCTTTTGGAACCCGAAATGTTGGAGTCGGTAGAACCCGATGTGGATTTGGTCGGAACGCTTTTGAGTTTGAATAAAATCATGCCGAACAAAACTCGGGAAACGGCAAGGAGGGTCGTAAAAAAAGTAGTCGAGGATTTAGAAAAAAAATTATCCAATAAAATGCGGGAAGCCCTCGAAGGAGCTTTGAACAGAAGTGTCCGCAACCGTCGCCCCAAACTCAACGAAATGGATTGGCACCGAACCATCCGTGCCAACATGAAACATTACCAAAAAGAATACAAAACCATTATTCCGGAACAATTGTGGGGGTATGGTCGAAAAGGGCAATCCCTCAAGCACATTATCTTATTGGTCGATCAATCCGGTTCGATGGCAACGTCTATTGTATATGCTTCTGTTTTTGGCGCCGTCATGGCTTCGCTACGATCCGTAAAAACACACATGGTTGTTTTCGATACTGCCGTAGTCGATTTAACCGAAGAACTATCCGACCCTGTAGAATTATTATTCGGTACACAACTCGGCGGAGGAACAGACATCAATAAAGCCTTGACGTATGCCGAACAAATTATTTCCCAACCCGAAGAAACCATCCTCATTTTAATTTCGGATTTATTTGAAGGAGGGAACGAAAAAGAAATGTTGCGTAGGGCAGCAAGTATAAAATCGAAGGGTGTAACGTGCATTGCATTACTTGCACTCAGCGATGAAGGTTCTCCGAGTTTTGACAATAATATTGCACAAAAATTCTATCAGTTGGATATCCCTACTTTTTCCTGCACGCCCGATAAGTTCCCCGACCTAATGGCGGCAGCCATCAAAAAAGAAAATATTTCTTCTTGGATGTCTCGAAATCAGATCATTCGGAAATAAAATCCAATTATATTTTTTCATTTAAAATTCCGGTTAACTGATGCCGGCTCAAAGCCCCGGCCTGTTGCCATAGGATTTTTCCTTCTTTAAAAAGAATCAAATTCGGTACACCCCGTACTTTAAATCGAGCAGCTGTCTTTTGATTTTTATCGATATCGATTTTTAATATTTTCAATTTCCCTTGGAAATCTCCGGCTACTTCTTTCAAGGCCGGAGTCAACTGCTGACAAGGGCCGCACCAAGTTGCATAGAAATCAACCAAGACCGGTTGTTCTCCATTAATATAATCCCAAAATGTTTTCTTTGCCATTTATTCGTATTTTGTCTGTTGTATAACAAATCTAAAAAGAGAATTAGGTTATTTTTGTCCAATAGAAAATTTTTCTTCAATAAAATTGACACATCTTATGAAACAATCCTTTACTCTTATTTTTTCTATGTTCACTTTTTTGATGCTTTCTGCTCAAACAGTTCCTCAAACCCAGCAATCGCTAATCACTAAAGTAACAGCAGATTGGTGTCCCAATTGTGGTACTTGGGGTTGGTCTTTCTATGAAGATTTAATTGCTGATAATGATGATGACGCCCTTATGCTTGCCGCTCATTATAGTGGGGGTTTATCTAACCCCATAGGGCAGGCACTAAGCGACAATTTCAATTCTGTAGGACAGCCCAGATTTTTCCTTAATAATGTAGATAAAAATGTTTCTAGTAGCTCTGTTGCTACCAAACGGATAGAAATCCAAAATGAAGTAGCAGCCAATGCCGGACAATCGCCGATTGCCAGTGCTGCCGTAGATGTTTATGAGGATGGAACATTCAATGTCCGCACTCAATTTTTTGAAGAGGCTTCAGGAGAATTTTATACCGCTGTTTATATTGTGGAAGAAGGTGTTTCCCATAACCAACAGCCTATTGGCGTTACGGATCATCACGATTTAGTAAGGACAGCCATTACACCCACTTCCTTTGGTGACCTTATGGCTATGGGAGAAATTATGAGTGGTGAAATAATTGATTCGACCTACAATTATATCCTTAACCCTACTTGGGATATCAACGCTTTGGAATTTGTAACGATTGTTTGGAAAAAAGAAGGGAATACGTATCAATTTGTGAATGGGACTTCTACAACGACTATTCTTGAAGTGGCAACTCCAGTAGAAGATTTATCATCAGAAATTGGAATCCAAATCCGCCCCACTTTAATCGAGGATGGAGCCGCCGTCCAGCTCAATATAGATAGGCATAGGAATATCCATATCGACATCACGAATATTTTAGGACAGTCCGTGGCTCTAATCCACCAAGGAGAATTGTCACAAGGCAATCATAATATTCCATTTAGAAGGGAAAATTTGGACTCGGGTGTTTATTTCATCAGAATTGTATCCGAAGGAAAAATTTCGAGCCAGAAAGTCGTTCTTCGATAATCTATCTAACATGAATCAAAATAAAAAAGATCGGCCGTTTTGGTCGATCTTTTTTATTTTTGGCTATTCAATAACAAATAAAAGGACATGACACTTCAGATTAAAAATATAGAAGAGCACAAAGATGCCACCCGAAGAGCCATTGAAGACCCTGAAGGATTTTGGGCAGAACAGGCGAATACCTTTCATTGGAGAAAAAAATGGGATAAGGTTTTGGAGTGGGAATTTGACACCCCAAAAGTAAAATGGTTTTCCGGTGCCAAATTAAATATTACAGAAAATTGTTTGGATAGGCATTTAGAAATACGAGGCAGCCAAGTTGCCTTATTGTGGGAACCCAACGAATCTGGAGCTGCCACCAAAAGTTATACCTACAGAGAACTTCATGCAGAAGTTTGCAAATGTGCCAATGCTTTGAAATCCCTAGGGATTTCAAAGGGCGATAGAGTTGTTTTTTATATGCCCATGGTTCCTGAATTAGCGATTGCGGTTCTCGCTTGTGCGAGGATCGGAGCTGTTCATTCTGTGGTCTTTGCCGGATTTTCCGCCCAAGCTCTTGCCGATAGGATCAATGATGCCCAAGCGAAAATGGTCATTTGTTCCGATTTTAATAAAAGGGGAGCAAAGAACATTCCTGTAAAAAAAGTGGTGGATGATGCAATGGCAATGGGTTGTGATAGCATCGAAAAAATCATCGTACATAAAAATACAGGCGAAGCCGTTTCTATGAAGGAGGGCTTGGATATTTGGTGGCATGATGTTGTTCCAAACCAATCATCAGAATGTGAGGCAGAAGAAATGGATGCGGAAGACATGCTGTTCATCCTTTACACGTCGGGTTCTACGGGTAAGCCCAAAGGAGTGGTTCACACTTGTGGGGGTTACATGGTATATACTTGTTATTCTTTTAAGAATGTGTTCCAATATAAAGAAGGAGATATTTATTGGTGTACCGCCGATATCGGTTGGATAACCGGGCATTCCTACATCGTATATGGTCCGCTTTTAGCGGGTGCTACTACCCTGATGTTCGAAGGTGTCCCGACTTATCCGGATGCTGGTCGTTTCTGGCATATTTGTGAAAAACATAAGGTCAACCAATTTTATACGGCTCCTACAGCCATCCGTGCCTTAATGGCCAAAGGAGATGACTGGGTTGATAAATATGATTTATCACAACTCAAAGTTTTGGGCACCGTTGGTGAACCCATCAATGCGGAAGCATGGCATTGGTATGATCAAAAAGTAGGGAAAGGAAATTGCCCCATTGTGGATACTTGGTGGCAAACAGAAACAGGGGGCATCATGATCTCGAACATTGCCGGAGTAACAGATGCGGTTCCTTGTTATGCTACCTTGCCCTTACCCGGCATCCAACCTTGTTTGATGGATAAGGATGGCAATGAAATCGAAGGAAATGATGTGGAAGGATTGCTATGCATCAAATATCCTTGGCCTTCTATGATCCGCACTACTTATGGTGATCATGAACGATGTAAGAATGTCTATTTTTCAGCCTTCAAGGATATGTATTTTACCGGCGACGGAGCTAGAAGGGATGAGCAGGGGCGATACCGGATTATTGGTCGGGTAGATGATGTGATCAATGTTTCCGGGCATCGTATTGGAACGGCAGAGGTAGAGAATGCCATCAATCAACATAGCAATATTGTTGAATCTGCGGTAGTGGGTTATCCGCATGATATCAAAGGGCAAGGCATTTATGCTTATGTGATTACCAATTATCCCGTTGGGGATGACGACGAATTCAGGAAAGAAGTGAGGGCTACCGTTACCCGTGAAATCGGACCGATTGCCAAGCCCGATCAAATTCAGATTGTTTCCGGTTTGCCTAAAACCCGGTCGGGTAAAATCATGCGTAGGATACTTCGTAAAATTGCTAGTGGGGATACCTCCAATCTTGGAGATGTTTCGACCCTTCTCAATCCGGATATTGTGGAAGAAGTAAAGAAAGGAGCATTGAGTTAGTAGAATTCATTTATCCTTACCATAAACATGATTCATCTCTAAGGTAAGATGAATCATGTTTTATTTAATGTACTTTTGCCATTCAAATCAGAATAAAATCATAGTATGAATCCATTATTAGAAAAATATGCCGACCTCCTTGTCAACTATTGTGTAGAATTACAACCGGGCGAAAAGCTTTTGGTACGCACTACAACACTTGCCGAACCTCTGGTTAGGGAAGTCTACAAAAAAGCGATACAAGCCGGTGGACACATGGAAGTGGAATTTGAATTCAGGGAACAACATAGAACATTTTTCACCTATGGCAATGATGAACAACTGGCTTATGTTCCTACCCTATTAAAAGAAGCCTTACAACATTTCGATGCCTATATCTTCATTCGTGCTCCTTTCAATTTGAACGATGAGGAATCGGTCGATCCTACCAGAAGGAAAATTGCGAAAGAAGCTTTAAGTCCTTTATATAAAATTTATTCCCAAAGAACAGCAACGAGAGAAATGAAGCGAAACCTTTGCCAGTTTCCTACGCTCTCCGCAGCACAAAATGCCAAAATGTCTTTGGAAGAATATGAGCAATTCGTTTTCAATGCTTGTGGATTATTCGAAGATGATCCCATCCAAAAATGGTTGAAGAGAAGAAAAGATCAACAAAAAATTGTTGACTTGTTGAATTCAAAATCCAAAATCCAATATAAAGGAAATGATATTGATATCTCTTTTTCTGTAAAAGATAGAATTTGGATCAATTCTGATGGACAAACCAATATGCCTTCTGGAGAAGTTTACACTGGTCCTGTTGAAGATTCGGTGAATGGCAAAGTTCGGTTTTCTTTGCCTGCTCTTTATATGGGTCGAGAATTGGAGGATGTAACTCTTTGGGTCGAAAATGGAGAAGTAAAAAAATGGGAAGCCAAAGGAGATATTGAATTCTTGGAAGAAGTTTTTGCCATGAAAGGAGCCCGCTATTTTGGAGAAGTGGCTATAGGTACGAATTATGATATCACTCGCAGAACGAGAAATATTTTATTTGATGAAAAAATTGGAGGTACCATACACATGGCAATAGGCCAATCCTATTATCAAACTGGAGGGAAAAATGATTCGCCTATCCACTGGGATATGATTACAGATATGACCGATGGCGGAGAAATTTATGCCGACGATGAATTGATTTATCAAAACGGCCAATTTTTATTTTAACCGACTCTAACTTAACGGTCTCTTAAATTGTTACTATCTTAGTAATAATTACTTTTATAAAATTCAAGATGCAAGAAAGTCAGGTTTTAGAAGTCAAGGAATTATTTTCGAAATATTTGGAAGAAAAGAAGCTTCGCAAAACGCCTGAGCGTTTTGCTTTGTTGGAAGAAATTTATACTCGTAATGATCATTTCGATGCAGAACAATTATACATCGATATGAAAACGAAAAATTTTAAAGTGAGTCGGGCTACGGTCTATAATACATTGGAATTATTAGCGGAATGTAATTTGATTCGCAAACATCATTTCGGGCAAAATTTATCCTTCTACGAAAAATCATATTCTTATCGCCAGCATGATCATTTAATCTGCACTGATTGTAATAAAATCCTTGAATTTTGTGATCCAAGAATTCAGAATATCCGCAATGTCGTTGCCGAACATTATGGTTTTGAAATTCATAGTCATTCCCTTAATTTTTATGGGAAATGCAATGATGAAAATTGTAAAGGGAAAAAATAATAAAAAAGGAGGAATTTTAATTCCTCCTTTTTTATTTCCATATTTTTTCAGCTTCTTTTAATGATTCGGGTTTACCTACATCCAACCATACACCGTCGCTGTGATCCAACCCTTGAATGAGATGATTTTTTGCCACATCCAAATAAGTATCAATAATTGAAAATTTTCCTTCCCGCCTAAATAAAGAAAATATTTTGGGGTCGATGATCTGAATACCTGAAAAGGCTCTATAAAATAGATCCTTTTCCGTAGGTCTTTTTTGTCGGACGATTCCCTCTTTTACATTCGTCCAACCATGTAGGATATTATTTTCATCAAATAATAAATATCGAGATGTATTTCTTTTTCGAGTAACCAAAGTAACCAAAGCCTTATTTTTTTTATGATGTTCCCAAAGAGCCTTCAAATTTACATCCGATAAAATATCTACATTATGAACCAAGAACGGTTCTCCCTGTAAAAAGGGGGCTGCTTTTTTCAAACCTCCTCCTGTTTCCAGTAATTCATCTCTTTCATCTGAAATAACAATATTCGCCCCGAAATCATTTTCCTTTAAAAAATCGATCACCAAATCGGCAAAATGATGCACATTCACCACAATATCCGTACATCCAAAATCGACTAATTTTCTGATATTGATTTCCAATAAAGTTTTTCCATTTACCTCTACCATTGCCTTGGGACGATCGTTCGTCAAGGGTCGTAAACGTGTTCCCAAACCCGCAGCAAAAATCATGGCTTTTTTCATCCTATTATTGAATTAAATTTTCTGAAAGGAATTTCTTTAATGCCGAATGACTTGGGTTCACTTTAATAATATTTCCTTTGGGATCTATCAAAAAAGAACTTGGTGCCCATCGAATGCCATAATCTATCGCTAAGGGCTGATCAAACATTTCACTAGAACGACTAGACAATTGTACGGTATGATATTCCCAAACCAGACCATCTTTCTGAATGGCTCGTTTCCATCTATCTTCATTCGTTTCCAAGCCGACTCCTACAATTTCAAAGTTTTTAGCCCCCTTGTATTTTTTATTATGATACTCATGATATAACTCTACCAAACTCGGGTGCGATTTCCTACAATCACCACACCAACTTCCCCAAAATTCAAGTAAAACATAATTGCCTTGCAAATCATTCAATTCAAAAGTTTCTCCATTCGGTTTTGTGCCTACAAAATTCGGAGCTATTTCTCCACTACTATAATTAGGTAGAAAATAGAAGTACCTCCCCAAGAAATATCCGCCGACCAAAAGAAGGGGGATAATATATCCCATATATTTTTTCATTTCAACCTTTTAAAAATTATCATGGATGATCTATCCACAACTTATCAACAATTTAAGATGAATTTATTTCAAAGATGAGTAAAAAAATAATTAGATAATGGTAGATCATGACATTTGATTATCTTTGCACGCAATCAAAAAAGATTGTATCCCATGCCGAAGGATAATTCCATCAAGTCCATTCTCATTATAGGAAG
>JAHDDR010000068.1 GCA_020629255.1 Saprospiraceae bacterium
GAAGCAAAAAAGTGCGCTTTTTCTAAGGCATTTTTCTCCCTCCGGTCGAAAACCGTTCTTAAATTCCTAAAATCCCTCCATGGCTTCGGGATTCCTTAACGAAATTTATTCTCTATGCTGTCGAAAAAGAAATTCAAAGTCCTTTAAATCAAAATTATATATAAAAATCCCGAATTCTCATTTATTTAAAAATTCGGGACGACTCATGTTTCAAACAATTTACAACAATTTTATGTAACAGCTAAATTCTCTACTTTTTCTTCTTTTTGTCGATTGGCGACTTCCTCGAATGTTTCTTCATAATTTTTATGGTTGGTTCCCATTACCCGATCCCAAATATTAAAATATAACCCGAAGTTGGCACTACCATTTTTATGGTGCATATTATGATGCGTCGACGTGTTGATCCATTTGGTTATAGGATGGGTCGTAAATCCTTTTGGGAAAACTTCAAAACCCAAATGACCGAGCACATTAAAAAAGAAAGAGAACATCCCGAACAACATCAACACCATTGGATGGAAAGGCATAACCACCACCAAGAAGGGAATAAATGCAAATTCTACCAAGGCTTCTATCGGATGGAATGCCATCGCTGCCCAGGGAGTCGGATTATACGATTTATGATGAATGGCATGGAAACGCATCAAGGGTTTTATTTTGTGCATGGCATAATGCATCCAATAAAAATAGGCGTCATGAAAAAACACGATGAATACAAAACTAAAAAGCGTATATATTATTCCGTATTCGGAAAAATCGCTATAAATATGTGTCATTCCATTTCCTGTCAGCACATGAATTATCATCCCTAAAAAACCAAAAATTATGGCGGTATGAGAAGAGTGTTTTATCTCTGCCCAAACCTTTGTCATTTTAGGATACTTTTGTTGTATTTTTTTATGCGGAATTTTATCTCTCAATAAATAATAAAAAATAAATGTGGCAACACCCGCAAATATGGCATAACGAAGAAACATAAATGTACTCCCGAACAGCCAAGTTGGCAAATAACTCATTTCTCCAAATAAACTCTCTATGACAACTCCCATGATTTTAAATTTTTAATTGATAATACGAATTTCATATAAATGACGGTAAGAAACAAAAAAGGATTGCTTGGATGAAACCCAACTTCAACAAACGGTTATCTTTATTCTACGAACGGTAAATTTTATTTTTATGGAACAACCACCTATACATATTTTCGGCATCCTGCTACAAGAACCGGTTACCGTCCTTACAGATTTGATGGTCGGTTTGATTTGCTTTTTAGCTTTTAGGTTTTTATCAAAAAATAGAGATGGGGAACGAACCACGATTTATTTAGGTTTGTATTTTTTATGTACCGGAATCGGTACGACCCTCGCCGCAATTACCGGACATGGTTTTTTATATTTTTTCGGTCATTGGGGGAAAGTCGTTAGTTGGATACCGACGATGTTCGGACTTTATTTTTTGGAACAATTTACGATTGAAAAAACTTCTCCTATTTTTTCATCAACCATAAAAAAATATTTAAAAGGAATAACGGTGGGGAAATTATGGTTCTTTTTAGCTGTTGTTCTATACGGGCAGAATTTCGTCCATGTTCCGATTTTTATGGGTATCGGATTTATTGGAATTATCGCTATCCTACATGGAATAAATGTAAAAAAACAACATCACATTTCGAGTTTATGGATTTTATTCAGCCTTGTTCCTCTTATTTTTGCCGCTCTTGTCTTTGGTTCTAAATTTTCGATTAGCCCTTGGTTCAATCATAACGACATCGGGCATGTATTCATGGCATTAGCTGCTATATGCCACTTTAGGGTGGCACAATTTCATCTAAAAGAAAATTAAATTAAATATCAGACCAATAAATAAGGAACACTACATTTAATTTTGGCTCCGAAAATAGACGAAGTATCCATTTCCAAACTTCCTTGGTGGGATTCGGCAATCTTTTTTATGACAGACAATCGCAACAATGTTTCATTGACAGAGACATCCATTTCATTCCCATCCAAAACAGCTACTTGAATGCCCACCAAACAACGTTCGTCGGATTTATCCTCAAGATATAAATGGATTTTGATGGAAACATCAGCATATAATTTACTGGAATTTATAGCCAAGCCTACAATTATCCGTTTTAGATCCAAGGCATTGCCGGAGAGACGAGACGGTAAATCTTCTGCTACGCTGGCTTCTACAATACTTACTTCCTTTTGGGTTAATGTTAGGTATTGTACCGAATCATAAAGTACATTTTCCAACGAAAAAACAGAATCGTCGGGTCCATCTTTCAATACTTCCGCACCTTTTGAAGGTAGTTCGCCAACGATGGTTCCCAAATAGGATGACAAGCTTCCCAAAGAGCTTAAAACATCATCATTTTTATCGTTATTTGTGACAAAATTTGTGATCGCACTCAAGGTAGAATCCAAAGAGTGTTGTTGGGTTTCTTTTTTATCTCCTTTGGGTATGACTAGGTTTTCCCGATTACGAATATCTTCCTTCTTCCTCAGTTTTTTATTTTGGATAGCTAAAATTTGCCTTTGGATTTCAAGTTCATTCCTTTTTTGTTGGTAATGCCTGAAATCTTGGTACAAGGAGGTAAAATCATATACTTCCCATAGCACGTATTCTTCATTATCAATCTGAACAACCGAAAATGTAAAATCGTAATATCCGGGTAAAAATGAAGACGGGTTTTCTACTTTCGAAAAAAGAAGCTCAGGGGCTTTTGTATCCATGTAGAGAACTGTTGGAAAAACGCTTTCAATGAAAGGGAACCAATCGGTTACAGTTTTTTGTTTGAAAGGTGTAACATCAAAAATAGAGTTGCAGCTTTCTACCACACGACCATCTTTTGTTACCAAAATGACTTGGCAAAATTTCGATAGTTTTTGTTGTCTGACTTGTTCTATATCCGCTCTCATGTTGGGTTTAAGCTCTTTCTAGTAAATCTTTTCCTAATTCTTGGAACAGTTCTTCGACGTTTCTCCCGGTTTTAGCACTTGTGGTTAAATTACATTCATGATTGAGCCCAGATAATATTTGTTGGATTTCATCTTCCGAACCTAATAAATCTTCTTTGTTACCTACAATTTTAATGACACTATCTGGTAGCAGTTGCCTCAAATGTTCGATATCCCTATCCATATTTTCATAGGTTAGGGGGCGGGTTAGATCGAAGACATAGATAATTCCTGCTGCCCCTAAAAAATAAGATACAGGTACTTTATCCTGAGACACTTCCCCGGCTATATCCCAAAGGAGGATAGACACTTCTTCTCCATCTACATGAGTGACTTTCTTGTTTACTTTCACCCCTATTGTGGTCAAGTATTTGTCACTGAATCTATCATAAACAAATCGGTTGAACAAGGATGTCTTGCCCACACCAAAATTTCCGGTTAGTATTACTTTTTTGCTAATCATAAATGATTCTCATCTTTTTAGGTCCACGGATTGGTTTACTCTTTAAAGTAATCGGCCAAACGAGCGGATAGTTTTTGTTCATTTGTTTCGAATTCGCCATCTAGTGAAATATTTTGCATTTCAGCTTCGGCAAAATCTAATAGTCTTTTGGATAATTTATCCTTATAAGATGCTGTTATGGCTCCATTTAGTATAATAGCGGCATAGTATTGATGAAAACTCTGCACATATATTTTATAGGTACCATATTCGATCATTTCCAAGTCTTGGCGTTCCTTACTAAAAGCATCTTCGACAAAGGATTTGATGGCGGTAAGCATGCCTGCCACGACATCCCGGTCGATGGTTTCGGTAAGAGAATAGTGCCCTAAAAGAATTCCAGAATCTCGTTCGATGAGAAAAACTTCCTCGATTTTGGTTTCTTCCAATTCACCTAAAAGCAAATCTCCTTCATTTACGCCGAAAACCATGGCTTTAAGACGGTTTTTCAATCCTTGGGCTGAGAACAGGCTCCTCATTCGTTCGTCTAGTCCTTCTTTAAGTGATACAAATTGATGATTCACATATTTACGAACCATCTTACCCATAACCGGATAAACAACATCTAACAATTCATCTTGTGAAGCTTTGAGTTTACGTTCTACAATCCGATCGACTTGCTTTTGGTATTCTCTAGGGAATTTTCGCTTCATCGTTTCCAGATGAAATTCGATAATGGGTGTGATTTTTTCTGCCAAGCGATCCGGATCATCCAATGCATCTCTGATTTCCGCAATATCCTCCCTGTCCTCACGAAGCAGAATATCGCGAAGCATCGAAAGCATCATCTCGTCATTATGGTTCGGTTGCTTACCTCCCATACCTTTGATCGATTTCTCGGAAGTCACTTCTTTTATTGAATTTTAATGAATCATTTGGCCTTACCATTCAATAGTTTCTTGCCCATATCTTGAAGCATTTGCCCCAAAATTTCCTTATCGTTTCTAGAAACATCATTTAGCTTATTGTCTAATGAGCTAATGTTATCTGCTAATAATTTTTCCAATTTATCGAAACGTGCAGACATATCTTTTTCTAATGCATCCAGCCTAGAAGAAATGTCTTTTTCCAAATTTTGGATTCTATTATTGATTTCTTTTTCTCGGGAATCAGCATCATCAGCCACCTCTTTGAATCTTTTATCGTACTCTGCTATCTGTTGCCCCATTAGGATATCCCTAATTGTGCTGATTTCTCCCAACCCTAGTGATTTTTCCTCTTTTGCCATGTAAGTAATAGGTTTTTTTCCTTTTTGTTATACATATACAATGTTACAATATCTATATTTTTCAGAGCTTTTGCTTAATATTATATGAAACATCTTAGCAAAACTACATTTTTCTATAATTTAACAGTCAAATTTGTGACATGGTTTTTAATGGCATTTACGATAAAAAGACCATTTTTTTATATGTAAAAAAACGAACGCCCCGCATATCCTATACGATGGACTTTGTTTTCCGTTGCGTATTAGGATTAGAATTATTTATCATTCATGATAAAAATGAGTTTTTATCCTCCTCCGCTATGCGAATCAATTATTCTTCAGATGTTTTTGAGGAACGGGATATACTTTCATTCTGTCCCCAAGGAATCCTTACCGAAGATATTATCCGCAATTTCAATACCAAGATTACTGAAAAAGAACATTTACCTTATCTTATTTTAGATTCTCCTTCGGAATTCGACCCTTTCGCTATTATATTTTATCTCATTTCCCGGTATGAGGAATATCATACAACAAAAAGGGATGAACACGATCGTTTCCCTGCGTCCCAAAGTTGTTTGTACTCCTCGGGGCTCTTGGGTTTCCCAGTTGTTGATGCTTGGATTAATTGGCTACGTATCCAATTAAATGCTTTACATGCTGCGGATATTCAACGCCCTCCTTTTTCTTTCGTACCGACGTATGACATTGATCATGTAAGAGCTTTCTTATGGAAGGGTTGGAAACGAAGCATTGCGGCTACCGGAAAAGAATTAATCCGTTTAGAGGGAAATCGATTAAGAAAAAGATGGAATGTAGTTCGGAAAAAAGAGAAGGATCCCTTCGATATGTTTGGAATATGGGAGGCATGGCATAAAGAACAAAAAGTAGCTCCTATTTTCTTTTGGTTACTTGGCGATTTTGGAGAATATGATAAAAACCCTTCTTCTAATCATCCTAACTTCATTCGACAAATTCAAGACAATGCTGCGGTGTATGATGTGGGCATCCATCCTTCCCATGCATCGCACCTCCATCCGACGCAAGTCGGAAAAGAGATATCCAGGCTAGAGGATATCATACAAAACAATGTCACTAAAAATCGCTTTCATTATTTACGTTTTCGGCTACCGGAATCTTACAGAATTTTAATTCAGTTAGATATAAAAGAAGATTATAGTATGGCATATCCCGAGTGTTTGGGGTTCCGGGCGGGAACCTCGCATTCTTTTTTCTGGTATGATTTGGAACGGGAAGAAAAAACAGGGTTAAAAATCCATCCGTTCCAAATTATGGATGTGACGCTGAAAAATTATTTGGCTTTGTCTCCGGAAGAAGCATTGGAAAAGGCTTCTTTTATTCTCGGGAATATAAAAAAGTATGGAGGTACTTTCATGAGTTTATGGCATAACAATTCATTCGAATTGCCCGCGTGGGAAGGATGGGAACACGTTTACAAAGGAATTTACAACAGGGCAAAAAACGAAATCTAGACCTGTATGTCTTGAAATATTTTCTTGATTCTTAGAATCAATTCATTCGGTCGGAAAGGCTTCGTAATGAAATCGGTAGCACCGAGGCGAAAAGCTTCCAGAACTATTTCGTCTTGCTCTAAAGCAGAAATGATGATGATAGGTACATCGCTTTTTTTCTCATCTCTGAGGTAAGATACCAATTCCAGTCCAGTAATATGAGGCATCATGACATCCGCTACAATCAAATCCGGTGAATCTTGATTAAATTTTTCTAATGCAGATTTACCATCTTCAGCTTTCACAACATCAAAACCTTGTTTCCTAAGACGGAATTCAAGGGCGGTCAACATTATCTCTTCATCTTCACAGATGAGTATTTTCATAATCTTTTATATCTAAGTCCAATGTTAAAGACTCTTTTTGGAGTCGAACGATGGCAAAGATACAAAAAATCACAGTTTGGAAAACTCAGAACGAAGTTCAATGATTGCTAACTCGCTTTGTTGTGAAATTGTTTGTAATAATGTAGGTAATTCTTCAAAGCCTTCTTCGTCTTTGGCTATTCTTTCGATGGACTTATTTGACTCTGTTAATGTTTCGTTTCCGACGAATGCCAAAGTCGATTTCAATTTGTGGCTAACAGCTTTTAAAGTCGTCCAATCAGAAGATTGATGCAAAACTTGCATTTTATTCACTTCCGACGGGAGTTCTTCCAGCAGCATTTCCAACATGGTCTTTTTCATATCGGCATCCCCATCTGCCATTAAGTCCATATAGGATAAATCAATGTGTTTGTAGTCGCTTCCGATCATGCTAAAATTCATTTATCAATTTTCGTTTTTGTTAATATAATAGGCTAGTTTTTCAAAAAGCTGTTGTGGTCTAAACGGTTTTAACACATAGTCGTCCATTTGGTGGTCTCTGAATTTATCATTTTTTGCTATTTGAGCATCTGCGGTCATTGCCAATATGGTAATACCAGATTTGGTTTCATCCAAACTTTCCCGAATAAATTGGGTGGCTTCATATCCATCCATGATTGGCATTTGGATATCCATCAGGATGATATCAAAATCATTTTCTTTAAGGAGTTCAACGGCTTGTGATCCATTTTCGGCAATAGTAACTTCTATATTCGAATATTGCTTTTCTATGGTTTTCTTGGCTACAATTTGGTTGAATTTGTTGTCTTCCGCCAATAACAATTTGATTTGGCGATTGGTTTCGATGGTAATAGGGCCCAATTTTTCTTCTTCCAAATCAGATTGATTGGCTGTTTTGAAAGGTATTTCGAAAAAGAAAGTAGATCCTTTCCCCAATATGCTTTCGACCCCCATTCCTCCATTCAGCATGGTTACGATATTGTGGGCTATGGATAAGCCCAAGCCTGTTCCTTCAAAATTATGTTCCTTACTTTCTACCCGATTGAACGGTTCAAAAATATCACTCACTTTATCTTGAGGAATTCCGATTCCTGTATCCGAAACATAAAATTTAAGCCATACTTCTTTATTGCTTTGGTTCAGGTTTTCTACTTTTACGGTAACCTTTCCTTCTTGTGTAAATTTAAAGGCATTGCCCACCAAATTAATCAGAACTTGTTGCAAACGATTCGGATCTCCTTCCACGAATTTAGGAATGTCTTCACCTATATCCAACTCGAATTGAACAGCATTTTCTTTTAATTTATATTGAACAATATTGAATAAATTGGATAAGAGGGCAGAAAGATCGAATTTTTTAATTTCGAATTTTAGTTTTCCATTCTGGAGGGTCGATATTTCTAAAATATCATTAATGATACCTAAAAGATGTTCCGAATTTTGATGGATGCCATGAACCAAACCTCTTTGTTCTTCTGTCATTTGGGTTTTCAACACCAAATCACTCATACCAAGGATGGCATTCATAGGAGTTCTCATTTCATGGCTGACACGAGCCAACAATCTTTCTTTAATTTTGGCCGACTCCAATGCTAAATCGTGATCTTTTTGGAGTTGTTCCCGAACCTTTCGGTCTGTTATATCTTGAATAATGCCATTAACAGAAAGAACATCGCCTTTCGAGTTTTTAGTCAAAGAAGTTTGACAAAAAACACTCTTTTCTTTTCCATCTACTTGTTTGATGACATAATCCCCCTTATGATATCCTAATTTAAGCGTCTGCTCTATGATTTGATGTAAAAAGAAAAGATGAGAAGAGAGATTTTGCATTTCGTCCCTTTGTAGAGTTGTCGTTCTGGGAGCATAACCTAAAATACGATAAATTTCGTCGGATGCCGTGAATTCGTTAATGAGTACATTATATTCCCAATGCCCTACATGAGCAATTCTTTGGGCTTCTTCCAATCTTTTGAGAAACCTATTTCTTTCTATGGAATAACGAAGAGCTTTCGCCAACCAATCCGAATCGAAACCTCCTTTTACCAGATAATCTTGGGCACCCGCACGAACAGCATCGATTCCCAGCTTCTTGTCTTTCATTCCCGTAAGGACAATCACATTGGCATCCGGAAAATGGGTCATGAATTTTTCTAGTGTTTCAAAACCCCTGCTATCTGGCAATGACAAATCTAAAAGAATGGCATCGAATGGTTCTGCTGCTAGGGCATCTATCGCATCCGAAAGACTGGTCTTGTTAACGATTTCGCATTTGAAATTATCCGACTCTTCCAACAATAGTTCTACTAAACGGGCATCACCGATATTATCTTCTACCAATAATATCCGACTATAGAAATCGTAACTGCTGGGTTTGTCGTATTCGTTATACAAGGATTGCTTTTGTATTTTAAATTGCACTATATCCCTTTTTTTGTTCTATTCTCATAAGACGAGGAATCAAATTGATCCCGATTATCTTATTTACGAGCAAAAAAGATAAAAGTTGCACCCAATTCGCTTAAAACAAATAAGCATAAATCATTTTCGATGGGTTTGAATACATTTTTAAAATCGTCAATTTTATCCATACTGATGATTTTTTTGGTGACGAATTCCTCCAATGTAGATGCATTCACCGACCAAGATATATTTTCCTCTTCATGGGACACCAAGGGGATCCCCATATTCATTTCTTGTTTGTGAACGACGAAAATAGGGTAATTCGATACATTTTCATTAACGATGGTATCTGCCGCTTGCCCCATCATCTGATTTAAAGGAGCCAATTCTTTTTCTAATTGTGCTAATATTTCTGCTTTGGTCATCCGGCGTTTTATTTTCTTAATTGTAATAGTGCGATGTTTTCGATATGATGGGTATGGGGAAACATATCTACGGGTTGCATTTTCAGGACATCATATTTTCCGGCGAGTAGATTAAGATCTCTGGCTTGTGTTCCCGGATTACAACTCACATAGACAATTTTTGGAGATTCTAATTTCAGGAGCATTTCTACTACTTTCTTATGCATTCCTGCCCTCGGTGGATCGGTAATCAGCACATCGGGTTTTCCATGTTTTTGGGCAAAATCATCCGTAAGGATATCCTTGACATCTCCAACATAAAAAATGGTATTCTCCAGATCATTTATTTCTGCATTGATTTTGGCATCTACGATCGCCGGTTCTACTTCTTCTATTCCTACCACTTGCTTGCAGTATTTTGCTAGATAGCAGGCAATACTTCCTGTGCCTGTATATAAATCGTACACATTTTCTTCTCCTTGTAGATCGGCAAATTCGACTACCGTATCAAACAATTTGATGGCTTGTAGCGAATTGGTCTGAAAAAAGGATTTAGGACTGATCCGATAACGGGTTTCTTTTAATTGTTCCTCTATATATGGCTTACCTTTATAGAGGACAACATCAATATCATATAAGGTATCGTTCCTTTTGGGATTGATAGCGTAGTTTAGGGATGTTATGCTTGGAAATTTTTCGATAATCGCATCTAATAATGGCTCTCTTGTTTTTTTATCATCTTCGAAAAGGCTTAGAATGACCATCGTTTCCCCTAGCGTAGTCGTTCGGATAATCATATTTCTCAAATAGCCTTCTACCTTTCTGATATCCATGAACTTCAGCCCCATTCCTTTTCCTTTATCACGGACAAAATCACGTAAATCATTAGACATGCCTCCTTGTAAATGACAATGATCTATGTCTATGATTTTATCAAAGGTTTTAGGTTTGTGGAAGCCTAGAACATCTGCTTCGTTACTGATGGTTTCATCGTTTAATTCTTCTGCTTCCAACCATCTTTTATTCGAAAATGAAAATTCGAGTTTATTCCGATAGTAACTGGTTTCATCTGCTCCGACAATGGGAAGGAACTCGCCAATTTCAACTTTGCCAATCCGTCTCATGGCATTTTCAACAATATTGGATTTATGCTGTAACTGTGCTTCGTATTTGATGTGTTGCCATTTGCATCCACCACAAATTCCAAAATGATGGCAAATGGGTTCTACCCTATCTTCAGAATACGATTTGATTTCTTTTACAATGCCTTCCTGCACTCCTTTCCGTTTCCTCAAGACCAGTGCATCTACCACATCTCCCGGAGCTACTCCCTCCAAAAAAACGATTTCACCCGATTCTGTTTTCCCCACACATCGCCCTTTGTCGGCCAGTCCCACTATTTTGACATCTTCTAGGAATTTATTCTTTTTTCTACGCCCCATTATATTTTTGAATTAAGTCTGCAAAAATAGGAAACTTTGTCGGATTCGTTCTGTTAAGTCTTAATAGACATTCTTATCAAAACTTAAATACTTTTCTATCTTCGTTTGAAGAACTTATTTTCATGGAATTAAATTTCAAACAATTCGGCCAGGGCGATCCCATTATTATTTTACATGGATTATTTGGCATGTTGGATAATTGGCAAACCCTGGCTAAAAAATTAGCTGAGTCTTATACTGTTTTTATTATTGACCAAAGGAACCATGGCCGATCGCCCCATGCTTCTGTTTTTGATTATCCGAGCATGGCGGAGGATCTTCATTATTTCATGGAAAGCCAGTGGATTTATCAGGCTCATCTTATTGGGCATAGTATGGGCGGGAAAACCGTCATGCAATTTGCTTTGGAATATCCGGACATGGTAGATAGACTTGTTGTTGTGGATATTGCTCCCAAAAAATATGAAGGAGGGCATCAAACTATTTTCGAAGCCCTTTTTTCTTTGGATTTGGAGCACATTTCTAAACGCAAGGAAGCCGAAGAAATATTGGAACAGAAAATACCCGAGTTTGGTGTGAGGCAGTTTCTTTTAAAAAATCTGACTCGCAAAAAGGAAAGTGGTTATACTTGGAAAATGAACCTTGAAGCTATTCATAATAATTACGAGAATATATTGGCATCCATAGAAGGCTCTCCTATAAATGATGTATCAACTCTTTTTATTCGAGGGGGTAAGTCTGACTATATCCGAGACCAAGATCAAGAATTGATTTCACAACTATTTCCTAAATCTTCCGTTCATACTATCGAGGGAGCGGGGCATTGGGTTCATGCTGAAAAACCGTTGGAATTATTAGCTGATATCCGCCAATTTTTAGATTAAGCCCAAAAAATCTGTAACCAAGTCTGGGTCTTCCCTTATATTGATGTGAATTCTTTTATTTAATTCTTTTTCTGATTTGAATAAACGTCATTGGATATATGCAGGGCCATTTGGCCGACATAATAAAATCGGGATCATGCATGGTCCTGATTCCGGTAATCTGATGATTTATTACAACAACAAAATCCTACAAATCGATTTTAAGGTCTTTGAATCCAAATCGTATAAATTTTTTATTGATGAGGAACTTTGTGAAATAAAAGTCATCCAAAATAAAAATGGTTCTTTCGGTTACGAGTTCCAATTCGATTATAAGACAGAAACCACAGGAAATCAGAAAAGAAAAAAAAGAGAAAAAAAATGGGCCATACAAAGTATGATAGCTATTATTTCTTTTTTTGGACTCATTATCATTGGCTCTTTTATTTTTCTTTATTTCAGAACTGACTTTTTGGAACATCAATTAAAAAAAAATGGAGAATATGCTTTGGTGACCATGAGGCAGTTGGATCGAATGGGTAAAGATAAGCTGGAAACCTTTTATCACTATACCACCCATGATGGAGAAAAATATGCTAGTAAAATTTCGATTGTTGCGAAGCCCCCTCAAACACCACATGGGCTACCTATTAAAAATGGTGACCAATTTGCCATCAAATATGCTCGGAATAATATTTTTAATCATAAAATAGATTATAACCAACCTTCTGAACAAACGGCTATCAAAATAATGCAAAGAGTGGCCGAACTGCATATTCAACACCACCAGGGTAGAATACAACAAGAATTATTTTGTGAGGTACAGGCAGCATATGAAGTTGCAGGGCTGGACGGATTGGCAACGATTTACCGTCAATTGGAAGATGCTTCCACTTCTTCCAAATACAACAAAGACTCTTTTTTGAAATTAATTCGAGACACACCGTTCCAGAAAGCTGTTGATGATTGCTGGCGTGCCCAAAACGAATAATGGTTCCAAATATGGACATTGTGAATGATGTTCATCTCTTGTATTGGACTTCATTTTATCGCCTAATTTTCCATAAAAACATATTTAAAGTAAAATTTATCTGTTAAAAACGCATCATTTTATAAAATTCTCCGTTTAAACTAAACAACTGTATTAAAATTTTACTAAAATAGGTTTTTGGCAAAATTAATGCATAGAAAAAAGAACAAAGAGCAAAAATCATTTTTCGAGGACATTTACGCAGAAGTGCGTAAAATTCCTTACGGAAGGGTAAGCACCTATGGTGCTATTGCCGATAGTGTGGGAACCGTCTCTGCCAGAATGGTGGGATGGGCCATGAACAAAAGTTCTCTTGCTGATCCTCCTGTACCTGCCCATCGGGTAGTAAATAGAAAAGGAGAATTGACAGGAAGGCATCATTTCCCAACACCGACCCTGATGCAGGAATTACTCGAAAATGAAGGCATAACTATAGAACAAGACCGAGTTAAAGATTTTACGCACCTTTTCTGGAAACCTTGAGACGAATTAACCAACTAGAACCTCCCCCAAAAGGGTAAGGACTCAAAATTCGTGAACGCAAAATCGAGGACGTTATGAAAAATGGAAAAGCATTGCACATTAAGTTTTTGGCGGTAGTATTATTTTTGATCTTTTTCTTAGGTACAAGTTCAGATACACCCGACATTATTTATTGGGACGAAGACCACCCTCTCACATGGGAGGATTTCCAAGGAAATCCGAATTACAATTATAGAAACCGGGATATTTCCGCTCTCACCTCTTCAGGCATTGTCCATTATAGAGGATGTGAAAATGGAAAAATCACATATAGGGTTCGAGCTTATTTTGAGAAAAATGAATCTTGGTATAAGAATGCTGCCAAGACCGACTACCATCTTGCCCACGAGCAATTACATTTCGATGTAACGGAGTTACATGCTAGGAAACTCAGAAAGTTATTGGATGAGCAAAACTACAGATGTGGGGAAGAAGAACAATTCGAACGGTATATACGCCAATATCTCAACAATTGGGAAGTGACCCAACAAGCATATGATTTTTCGACTCATCATAGTTTGAACAAGAAACAACAAAAAAATTGGCATCATAAAATTGCTTTCGAGCTTTCTTTAATGGATGACTATAAAGAGTAACTAGAAGAATAAATAAACATAAAAAACGGTTCACTTTAAAAAGTGAACCGTTTTTTTATTCCATCAAGTCATTAAAAATCCGACTATTGGATATTTAATTTTTGAGTTATTCCCTCACCATTATCCAGTACTATTTGGATAAAATACATCCCACTATCCAAGTGGCTTACATCCGTCGCAATGACTTGTTCCCCTTCCGAAACCGAAACTTGTTTTGACGCAACTAATCTTCCCATCAAATCCGTTACATGAAGGGTAAGATCATGTTGTTCTTTCATATTGATTTGAATGAATACTTCATCATTCGTCGGATTGGGATAAATATCTGAAAGGGTTGCCACACCACCTAAATCTTTCACACTTACGGTACTTACAGTAACAGCCTGGGAGATAGAACTACAACCATCTCCATTCGTAAATTCAACCGTGTAATCTCCATTTGATGTCGCTTCATAGTTTTCTCCTTCTGCCCCTGAAATAGGATTGCCGTCCAAATACCATTGGATATCATATCCATTATTATTAGTAACGGATAATTGAGTACCATTTACATCTACCATTGGTTCTTCAGGCACTTCATAAACTGTTACGGTTAGAGTATCCAGTGTTGTTGAGCTCAGTACTGTACCAATCATTACATTACCCGATGCGTTTCCATTACCAAAATTATAAGAACCCGCTCCATTTGCAATATTAATAGTAAAGTTTCCTAAATTATCATTCGGAGAACCGATGATGGGTAGAAATTCATCCTCATCCCATACAGTGAATTCAAGATCCAAGCCTCCTGTTGGAATGGACAAACCACTCCAGCAATGCGATGTTCCCGAAGGAGCCGTTGCCAGATTCGAACCTTGTATGGAAATAAACGCATCAGGACAAACTCCAATAACCGGCGTTCCACAATTACAAAATGCTTCTTCTACATCTCCACAATAGCCATCTGTTATATTGGTTACACAAATTTCTGTTACGATATAATTATACACAGTGGTTTCTAAAATGATATCATACATTCCTGGAGAATTATAGGAATAAGAAACAGATTTGCTTGAACTGGTTTGTCCACCTCCTAAGTCCCAAGACCATTCTGTGGGTTGGTCGGGATTAAAATCTTGGGTCGCTGTCAAGTCATCGGCGATAGAACCGCAGCCGGTAAATACATTGAAGGCAATACCGTTTGATGGAGGCAATACGGTTAATTCTACGGTATAGAGTTGTTCATAATCATCTAGGTTGAGGTCAAATTCGGACACATAAACATCTGCTAATATCCGTATGGTAATTGTATAATTCCCCGGAGCGACATCCGGAGTACCGCAAAATCGAATACAGCCCAATTCCGATGCGGGTGGATTACTACTGGGTTGATAATTGCAATTTGCATTATTACACGACCATTCCAAGCCGGTTGGTAAATTAATGAGTTCTACTATATCTACATTCATTAAAGTTACATCTGTAGAAACTGGATTGGTTACAGAAATTACTTCAGGCAAGTAGAATGTGATGGATTCATCGTAGGCTTCGCCTACTTGAGCATCGGGTATCGTTTCCGGACAGAGCCCGCCACTGGGTTGCGAGCTAGGACAATTCGGATCCGGAGTACAGGTTCCGCAATTCGTATTGCCCGGTTGGGCGGTTGCCCAGCCCAAACAAAACATGACAAAAAGTAGAGATAAATGTAAAGGTCTTGGTTTCATAATGCCTAATTGATTTAGATGAATAGATGTCAACAACTAAAATACCAATTTCCAACAGAAACGATAAAACACTCTTTACATATTGCCTATCATTTTACGACAAGTATACTTATTACAACCCTAGACCTTTCAATTTACTCCCGCCCAAATCTATAAGTCCTTTCTTTACTTTTCCTGCCATATTGAAAATGGTGGAATAGGTTTTATATTTCCTTTGGAATCTTGGATAAAGCCCTATCAAGTCTTTGAAATAAGGTTTCCTTGCCATCTTTACTCCAAATGCAACTAGTTCTAGTGGTCCCATATCTTGTTTCCACCCTTTCAGGCTATTGAGAATGGTATCGATATTAGCATTGTTCTGTTTGCTATATTTGGTAGCATATTCCACTCCTTTTTTGGGATTGGCGAAATTCAGGCTTTGGTGCATCATTTTCACATAGCTATTGGCTAAGATGTCTAATTTATCTTCGTTAGACATTTTGGTTGAATTAGCAGCCCTTGCCAGTAACTGAGCATGGTTTTCCAACCATTTGGCTTGTTTGTTCACTGCGCAACTAGGCAATAAAAACAAGGAACCGAATAGTAGGATGGAGAAATACATCAGATTTTTCATACGTGAATTTTTTATCTTTATTTATGACGGGAATACCCATCAAACGTATCGGAATATTCTTTCATTTCCTAATAAAATTTATCATCTCGTTAAGAAAAACATATTTATTATCTAGAATTCCATTATTAATCCATAAATAATTATAATGTGGTTTGGGATAATGGATGAGAAACCCAATCTTGCAATTCCATTTTTTCCTTTATCATATGATGAATGAATACAATAAACTTTATTACGAATAGTTTTTTATGGAAGGGAAATTAGAGATTTTGAAAAGATACAAGGCATTTTCCGAAAATCGTAGCCTTAGCTACGGTTAAGGGAAATAACGAAGTAGATTTTACAAAAAATCAATTTGACTATAATCAATTATTCGTAATAACGTCTAATACTTACTATTTTTAATTTGCCCTGAAGAACAGGCCATCTACCTTATGTCAAAAATTGTAACTAAAAACGTGAAAATCACTTGTATCATCGCTTTAGCTTTGGGTTTATTCCATTTGCCACTCAATAAAGAAATGCCTTTGTCCTCCTTCGACAAAGAATCGGATGAATTATTCAATAAAAGAAAAAAAGAATGGGTAGAAAAAACCTTTGACTCCATGACCGAAGACGAACGGATTGGGCAATTGTTCATGATTCGTGCCCATTCGGACAAAGGTTCTGAACATGAAAAAGGAGTTGAGCGGCTCATCAAGGATTATCATGTGGGAGGATTGTGTTTTTTTCAAGGTACTCCAGAAAAACAAGTTGATCTCGTTAATCGTTACCAAGCCCTTTCCTCCAATGTCCCGATGATGATTTCCATGGATGCCGAATGGGGATTGGGTATGCGTTTCAAATCCGATGCTTTGAGTTATCCCAAGCAATTAATGCTCGGAGCCATCCAAAAAAACAGCCTCTTATATGAAATGGGTCGTGAGGTAGCCAGAGAACTCCGACGAGTTGGTGCCCATATTAATTTTGCTCCGGTCGTCGATGTCAACAACAATCCGGATAATCCCGTCATTAACGATCGTTCCTTTGGTGAAGATCGATATAACGTAACAGCAAAAAGTTACATGTATATGAAGGGCATGCAGGATAACAAAGTGATGGCTTGTGCCAAGCATTTCCCCGGACATGGAGATACCAATGTGGATTCCCATTATGATTTGCCTCAAATCTTACATTCGAGGGAACGTTTGGACAGTATCGAAATGTTCCCTTTTCAAGTACTGAGCCAGCATGGCATACAAAGTATGATGGTCGCCCACCTTTTCATTCCGGCCATTGATAATGTTTCCAACAGACCCACTACTCTTTCTAAAAAAGCCATAACAGGCATTCTTAAAGGTACAATGAATTATAAAGGACTCATCTTTACGGATGGCTTGGGCATGAAAGGCGTTACCAAGCACCACACCCCCGGTGAGTTGGAAGTAAAGGCCCTGAAAGCGGGCAACGATGTTCTACTTCTTCCTCAGAACACACCCGCCGCTTATAAAAAAATCAAAGAGGGCATGAAAGATGGCTCCCTCGATTCTTTGATGGTCTTTGAAAAAGTGAAAAAAATCCTAGCGGCTAAGTATGATTTAGGTTTGACTTCTTTCACACCTATCCAAAAATTAGGGGTAAGAGCAGATGTGACGGGTCCCCGCTCCCAAATGATGAAGCGAAAATTGATCAAAAATGCCTTGACCTTGGTTCGCAACAAGGAAGAAACCATTCCTTTCCAAGATTTGCCGAAGAAAAAAATGGCAAGTTTGGCGATTGGTGTCAGCCAGCCAACCACCTTCCAAGATTATTTGGAAAAATATAATAACATCAAACATTATAGAACGGATAAATCGGTTTCGAATAATGCGTCACTACTATCCCTTCTTAAAGATTATGATGAAGTTGTTGTGAGCTTACACGACATGAGCAGTTCTTCATCCAAAGGCTTCGGGATTCATTCGGGAGCTATTAATTTCATTTCGCAATTGCAAAATGAAGCCAACATTACCCTTGTTGTTTTTGGGAATCCTTATAGTTTGAAATATTTCGATTCGGTAGAAACCGTTTTGAATTGTTACAACGAAGATCCCATTACCCAAGAAATTGCGGCACAAGCTCTTTTCGGAGCGATTCCCATTTCGGGGCGTTTACCGATTACGGCTTCGGAGAAGAGCAAATTTGGTGATGGCGTGGACACCCCAACACTTAGACGACTCCAATATGATGTTCCTGAAAGTGTAGGAATGGATCGCTATGTTCTTGCCCACATCGACACGATTGCTCAAGAAGCGCTGGATAAAAAAGCAACGCCGGGCTTGCAAATCCTCGTCGCTAAAAGTGGGAAAGTCGTTTATCATAAAGCATATGGATATCATACGTATGATAAAAAAAGGAAGGTGAAGAAAACAGACATTTATGATGTGGCTTCTGTCACCAAAGTGGCTGCTACAACATTATCTTTAATGAAATTGGTCGATGATGGGAAAATCAGTATTGAGCACCCCATCAGCAATCACTTGAATGGCTGTTTGGGTACGAATAAATCCAGTATGAAAATCAAAGATATCATTGCTCATCATGCGGGTCTCAAAGCTTGGATTCCTTTTTATGAGGAAACCATAACCAAGAGTAAAAAGCCTTCTTCCAAATATTATAAAAAATCGCAAGAGGGAAAATTCAAGGTGAAGGTGACGGAAAAACTTTTCATGGATGAAAATTATATCCCTACCATTTGGAAAGAGATTTATGATTCGGAATTGCGTTCCAACACGAATTATAAATACAGTGATCTGGGCTTTTATCTGATGGCAAAAATGATTCAGGAAAAAACGGGTAAATCGATCGATCAATTTGCACAAGAACAATTTTATCTGCCTCTGGGTCTTGGACGTACCGTTTATAATCCGCTAGAGAAATTTCCGAAAGAAAGAATTATTCCAACCGAGTTGGATAAATATTTCAGGCGACAAACCATACAAGGAAATGTACATGATATGGGTGCGGCGATGTTGGGCGGAGTGAGTGGTCATGCCGGTTTATTTTCTACTGCCGATGACCTGGCTGTCATTTTCCAAATGATTCTGAACGATGGTTATTATGGCGGGAAACAATATATCCAATCTTCTACCATTAATTCATTTACAAGGCGACATCATACGAGTAGAAGGGGCTTGGGTTTTGATATGAAAGAAACGCGGGCGGAAAAATCACAGAATGTTTGTGCTTCTGCCTCGTCCAATACTTTTGGACATACCGGATTTACCGGCACAGCTATTTGGGTGGATCCGGATCAGGATTTGATTTATATCTTCCTATCCAACCGTACCTATCCTAATATGAATAATTTCAAATTGAATAAATTGGATATTCGTCCGAGGATACAACAGGTGATTTATGATGCTATGAGGTAAAACGAAGAAATTCCTATTCCTTGTCTTGGGAGAATTTAGTCCGTCGTTTATCCAATTCGATTAATTGTTTGTTGATGAATTTTGCCAAAAAATTGAAATCAGGATATTCTCCTAAATCATGGGTAGTAAGTTCCATTCGTCTTTCGAAAGAATTTACATCTTGAGTCAAATCAATAATGGTGATGGTGGTGGCATCGAATTCACGATCGTCCGTTCCTCGTTCTACTGTTTTTTTGAAGGTGGCGTAAAATAAATTATCGCTTTGTACTTCTTCTGTAAGTTCTTTTTCATTTACAATTCTAATCATTCCTTTCAAGGAGTCGATCCATTCTTTTTGATATATGAATTGATAATCGGAATAATCATAATATTGGGTGAAGGCTTTTTTAAGTTTCAAATTGTAGGTTTCCATTTCTTTCTCTAACCGTGCTGCTTTTTTAGGGCGATCATATTTTTCTAATAATTCAATATTTTCCCTTTCATCCCTAAGCTGAACCAACAACTTCCCTTCCTTGATCTCAAGGGAAGTTTCTATTTGTTTGATTTCATATAACGTAGGTTTACAGGAAAAGAAAAGTAGAACAAAAAGGAAAAAGCAACTGTATCTTATCATTATCCTTATGGATTAGATTATTAGACTTTATTACGAATAATTGATTATAGGCAAATTGATCTTCCATAAAAAACTATTCGTAATAAAGTCTATTGAATTAAAATATGATTTCAATATATATAATTCTGGCATCAATTACTCGCCTGCCAAAGGATTAACACCAATTTTGTTGATATATAAAACCGGCTTTTCCCCTCCCATAGGATCGAGATTGAAAATTTCGGTCATTTTTTTATATTCTTCTGGCAAATATTCCCTGAACCGAAGAGGGCTCATAAAGAAATGCTCTATGGCCGCCTGCCTTAGATCCACGTCTTCCAATCCAACATATTTTTTTACAAAATCGAATCCAAAACCTCTGATTCTTTTCAGTTCTTCCAACAAGGAAGTAAAATCAGGAATATCGCTCTCCGGATGGTTCTTTAAATATGCATGAGCATATTCGTGGAGTATCAAATTATAATATTTTTTGGGTTGGGCAACCCCCATCATCAGACGTTCCAAATCGAAAATCACACAACCATCATCATGGTTGATTTCGGAACTGTGCAAGACTTTATAATTGGGTGATGGAAAAGCATGCCTATATAACACGACCCTTTCGTAAGGATGTAACAAATATTTTTCGATACCGAAAGTCATCATCACCAAATGACCTGCAATGATGTTTTTGACATCTTCAGGAATGGTTTCGAAAGAAATGGGTATGAATTCCTTCCCTTCGATGGCCATCATAACCCGATCTCTGAATCGCTTTTTTTCTACCGGACCTAAATTTCTATAAAAAGGAATTTGGAAACCCAATTGCCTTTCTTGCCCCACCGGCATAGGCGGCGGATTTCGTTGGAACCACCACCAATCTATTTGGGGCGATGTCATATAAGTAAAGACAAGAGCAAACATCCCAAATAAAAGAAAATAGAAATATACCCGGCCATAAGCACCGAAATAGGTCATATAGCCTACCAATATCAAGGTAAACAAGCCTAAAACGCCCAACATCATGGAAGATAATCTCATATTATTCTAATGGATATGATGGATAAAAGATACAAGTATAGGGAACGATTTAGGGATTAAAAAAGTTGTAAGAAAAAATAATCAAAAAAAATACCGTTTGCATTTGTGCAGAAACTCAAAAGAGTATACATTTGCAATCCATTTTAAAGTAATGGAAGAGGTGATGTAGCTCAGTTGGTAGAGCAATGGACTGAAAATCCATGTGTCGGCGG
>JAHDDR010000253.1 GCA_020629255.1 Saprospiraceae bacterium
GATAAGTCGAAGAATTTTATTTTTAGACCCTTGGCATTGGTTAAGACAGTCGCCTTGTTAAGCAAATTGAAGCCGGATGATGATCCCTTCAATAATGTGAGTGCACCAACCGAATTTGATATAGATCTATCTGTGTTGTTCTACCATGCTTTTTGGGTCGGGGCTTCATTTAGATCGTCTATCGAAAAATTTGCAGGAGATAGAAGTTCATTCGATTCTGCTGATGTGTGGGTCTCTTATTTCTTTAATAATGGATTGCGTATTGGTGCGGCCTACGATTATACATTAACCAAACTCCAACAACCTGCCCAAGGCTCTTTCGAAGTGATGCTGGGTTATGATTTTGATTTCAAAGAAAAGAAAATTGTTACTCCTCGTTATTTCTAGAATCAAATATTTGATAATATCTTAACGAACCCGATTTGCTTTTGCAAATCGGGTTCGTTTTTTTTACTACCTTTCTTTTTTCTTTTGAAAAGTTGAAGAATGAATTTTTATCAATATATAGAATTAGGTTGGGATCATATTGCCGATCCGGATGCTTACGATCATATTTTATTTATCGTGGCGATGTGTGCGATGTACAAACCCAAAGATTGGAAAAAATTACTGATTTTGGTCACCGCTTTTACTATCGGTCATTGTTTGACCTTGGCTCTTTCTGCCCTGAACGTTTTTAGACTTGATGCATCTTTGGTAGAGTTTCTAATTCCGGTTACTATTGTAATTACGGCAATCGGAAATGTTCTTCCCAAAAAAGAATATGAAAATAAAGGCTGGTTTTCTTGGAACTATGTGTTGGTTCTTTTTTTCGGTCTGATACACGGAATGGGCTTCTCCAATTATTTTAGAATGTTAATAGGGAAAAAGGGTGATATTATCATGCCTTTATTCGGATTTAATATTGGAGTAGAAATAGGACAGATAATTATAGTGGGTGTTTTTTTAATCCTATCTTATATATGTTTAAATGTTTTGAATTTTAAATTTCAAAATTGGAAGACTTTTATTTCCGGAACCGCATTTGGAGTGGCTATGATTTTAATCAAGGATTCTGATTTTATTTAAATCGTATGATGCCAACACTAAAAGAACTTCAAAATAGAGTAGGGGTTTTACAGCGTCATGCCCAACGTTTGGGTTTTGATCATGTGGGGGTGGCGAAGGCGGAACGTATGGATGAAGAAGCCAAGCGGTTGGAGTGGTGGCTCAATCAGAACCATCATGGAAAAATGTCTTATATGGGGAATCATTTCGAAAAAAGAATTGATCCAACAAAATTAGTGCCCGGTGCAAAAACAGTCGTAACACTTACCTATAATTACTTTACAGAAAAAAAACAAAAAGACGAGGCGGCTCCAAAAATTTCCAAATATGCGTATGGCAAGGATTACCATTTTATCATCAAAAATAAATTGAAAGAATTATTATTTTCCTTACAAGAAGAAATTGGGGAAATTAATGGTCGTTGTTTTGTAGATTCTGCTCCGGTGTTGGAAAGGGATTGGGCAAAACGAAGTGGAGTCGGTTGGGTCGGGAAAAATACAATGTTGATTCATCCCAAAAAAGGAAGTTATTTTTTCTTGGCAGAATTAATCATCGATTTGGAAATGGCTACGGATAATCCGATAAAAGATTATTGTGGTACATGTACTAAATGTATTGATGCTTGTCCGACGAATGCCATTTCACCTAACGGATATTACATGGATGGAAGTAAATGTATCTCTTATTTTACCATAGAATTAAAGGAAAATATTCCGAAAGAATTTAAAGGACAATTTGAAAATTGGATGTTCGGTTGTGATATTTGCCAAGAAGTATGTCCGTGGAATCGCTTTAGTCAAGAACATCAGGAACCCGAATTCAATCCTCATCCCAAATTATTGGAAATGACAAAGAAAGATTGGCAAGAAATAACCGAAGATGTTTTTCAAGAAATATTCAGGAAATCCGCTGTAAAGCGAACAAAATTTACAGGGTTGAAAAGGAATATCCAATTTTTGGAAAAACCTTGATTTTAATGACAATATCCTATATCCGCTCAGAATGTTGAAGGGCACAACCCCTTTAGAAAATAAAAGAACATGATTTTTTCCAACTATTTTTTGTTGTAGTATATTGATATTTAGTTTTTTGTGTTGTTTTTTTAGTGGATTTTTTCTGATTTTCGCTAAAATCTGTACTTGCCTTGATATGATTTCAAGCCGTAATTTGTTTTATATTCTTTTGGACTTCATTCATCAATTAAAAATTAAACAACATGAAATTACGAATCTTGCTTTTCGGTTTATTATTGTCCTTGTTTTTTTGGAGCTGTAAAAATGATGTGGATGATTTTAATCCTCCTCCCGAGCCCCCGGTTGTCGAATTAGAAAAAGGGTTGGTTACTGGAACGGTAACATCAGCCAATGGAACTCAAAAAATTGGAGGAGCCACCGTCTTCGTATTGGAAGGAGAAGATGTGTATCACACCTATTCGGATGCGGAAGGGAATTTTAATTTGGAAGCCCCCGAAGGACTTAGAACCGTTCACATACAAACGGGAAATGGAAGTAATTTCAGAACTGCGATTGATGTGGAAATCACAAAGGATCAAACAGTAGCGATAGAAGCGACAGCCTCACGATTGGATCAAGTCGCTAATATGGCTTATGTAACCGGGGCTTTTGATGAAATTCAATTGGTGATTAATTCGTTAGGTTATACCGCTGATGAAATTAGTTATTTAGACCTATCAGATTATAATATCATTTCCCAATACGATATCATTTTCTTGAATTGTGGCTCAAACCAACATGATTATCTAGGAACAGATGCCAGTCTTTCTGCTTTTGTTTCCAATGGAGGTAGTTTATACACGTCGGATTGGGCGGTGTCCTATTTAATTGGTGCGAGCCCGACTACGGATATTTGTACAAAAGAAGGTGGTTTTGTTCCGGATGACAAATTGTGTACCCAACAAAGCGGTCCTATGTCTACGATAACGGATGCCGAGATAGTAGATGGAGCCTTGGCTGCTTCGATGGGGTATTCTTCTTTGGATATAGAATATGATCTCGACGGTTGGGATGAGATTGTTGATGTCGATTTATCCTATTGGGACGTTTTGGTAAGTGATCCTGCTACTCATGGTCCTTTGATGATTCGTACCAATGATTATTCTGATCCTGATGCTGTGACTACTCCGGTAGGAAATGCAGCAAATGGCTGGATTACTATTTGTCATTATCCTCCAGGAAATCCGGACAATCCGGTGACCATCACTATCAATGAAAATGCTTGGGATGCACATGAAGATCATGGCGATACTTTAGGAGAGTGCGATGGAGCAACTTCAAACGGAAATATTTATTTTACAACGTTTCATACCCACGCCGGAGGTTTGAATCACGATAACTCCGAAGATATTTTAGAGTATGTGATTTTGAATCTTTAAAAAATA
>JAHDDR010000069.1 GCA_020629255.1 Saprospiraceae bacterium
AAATGCAGCTAACAAAGCTATTGCTACTACCGAATTTTTGATATTCTTTTTCATGATACTAAATTTTAGACAAATGTAAAAAAAAAAATAATGCGAGGCAAACACCTCATTCCTAAGTAAATAAATCCGATAGGCAATAGTTTGTTGGTTTTATGGCATAACGTGCCTGTTTCGGGACTTATTACGGTTTTGATAAAATTGCATTACTTTTAACCTCCCTTTAACAATTAAATGTGTCATATACCATTATAATAGCTACATGAAAATACATTTTATCGCCATTGGAGGAGCCATAATGCACAACCTCGCCATAGAATTAAAACGCAAAGGTCATGCCATTACGGGGTCGGATGATGAAATCTACGACCCATCCAGAACGAGATTGGAAGAAAATGGATTGCTCCCAAAATACATGGGGTGGTATCCCGACAAGAATATTTCCGAAGATTTGGATTGCGTTATTCTAGGTATGCACGCTCGGGAAGATAACATGGAATTGCGGCGGGCGAAAAAGTTAAGGATTCCGATTTATTCCTTTCCGGAATTCATTTATAAGCAATCCAAAGACAAGAAAAGAGTGGTCGTTGGAGGAAGTCATGGTAAAACCACTACTACTACCATGATCATGCATGTGTTGCATACATTAGGGAAAGATTTTGATTATCTGGTCGGAGCCCAACTAGAAGGCTTCGATTTAATGGTTCGTCTCAGCGATGCCCCCATTATTGTTTTGGAAGGCGATGAATACCTTTCTTCGCCCATTGATAAAAGACCCAAATTTCTGCACTATAAACCTCACATTGCCGTACTAACGGGCATTGCATGGGATCACATTAATGTCTTTCCCACTTTTCGAGGATATGTTAACCAATTCCGGAATTTTATCCAAGGAATGCGGGATGCCACAAAATTATTTTATTATGGTTGGGATGAACATTTAAGAAATCTCATACTCGAAAAAGAACATTATTGTGAAGCGAAATTATACACCGCACCCCAATATAAAATAGAGCAAGGAAAAGTAATTCTAGAAACAAACCAAGGAGAATTTCCCTTACAAATTTTCGGGCAACACAATTTGGAAAATTTACAAGCGGCCCGTTATGTTTGCCAAGAACTCGGAATTTCTGATGCCGAATTTTTAAAGGCGATTTCCACTTTTAAAGGAGCCGCCAAACGTCTACAACATATAGGAGGAAATGAGGATACAGATATTTATTTGGATTTTGCCCACGCCCCTTCAAAAGTAAAAGCCACAACGAATGCCGTAAAATCTTTGCATCCGGAAAGGAAATTAATTGCTTGTGTCGAATTACACACTTTCAGTTCCTTAAATAAAGATTTCCATCCGGAATACAAGGGAACATTAAACCAAGCAGACGAAGCTTTTGTTTTTTATTCTGAGCATACTTTAGAAATGAAAAAATTACCACATTTCAAACCCGAAGAATTAGCGGCACATTTTAATCACCCTAATTTAAAAGTAGTGACCGATAAAGATGATTTATATCGAATGTTGAGTGTGAAGTACTACAGAAACGCCAACGTATTGTTCATGAGTTCAGGGCGCTTCAACGGTATGGATATTGATGGGTTGAAAAATAAAATTTTAGCATAATATTTAGAGGAGGTAGAGAAATGGAAAAGGTAAAGTTTTTAGATTTGGGTCGGATCAAATACAAGGAGGCTTGGGATAAGCAAACGACGTTACATGATGAATTAAAAAGTATAAAAAAATACAATAAAGAACGAGAAGAAAACCAAGCCAAAAAAAAACAAAACCATTATTTAATTTTTTGCGAGCATCCTCATGTGTACACCTTGGGGAAAAGTGGTTCGATGGATAATCTCTTATTATCCGAAGATGAATTGACCCAAAAAGAAATTGATTTTTTCCCCATCAATCGGGGAGGGGATATTACTTATCATGGGCCCGGGCAAATAGTCGGTTATCCTATTTTGGACTTGGATTTATTTTTTAATGATATCCATAAATATGTCAGGATTATTGAAGAAGCCATTATCAAAACGCTCGAAGAATATGGGATTCAATCGGGTAGGATAGAAGGGCTTTCCGGTGTTTGGTTGGATGCCACAAAAACCAAACCCAAAAGAAAAATATGTGCTGTGGGTATCCATCTAAGTCGATGGGTCACTATGCATGGTTTTGCTTTCAATGTAAACACCGATTTAAATATGTTTAAAAATATTATTCCTTGTGGAATAGTGGATGATGATAAAACCGTTACTTCTTTAGCTTCAGAATTAAATAAAAAAGAAGTCGATATCGAAGAAGTAAAAGAGAAAGTAAAAAAACATTTGTCTTCTTTAATGGAATTTAAATTGATTTAATTTTCATTTAACAATACTCCTTGCATTGTATCTTGATAATGAATGCCCTCTATCGACAAACTATCTATTGGTCCCGTTTCATCAATTTTGAAATCATCTTCATCGCCGGAATAATATACATCACCCCCCCCGACACGATGATGTAAACTGGGCGATGTATTGTAATGGACGTGTTCTACATAATAATAAAGATCATCTAATTGTTCGTCGGTCAATTCGGGGAAATCATTCATGGTAGCATTTTTCCATTTGGTGTCAATATCCAACGCCAAACGATCGCCTTGCTCAATCATTTTCTGACTGTTCCTTGTGAAATCATATAACCATTCTTTATTTCTTTTCGAAGTAATTCCACCCAATGCTGGACCCGTCGAATTTTCTTTCATATCATTAGCATGGCAACCTTCACAATTCAAGGAATATAATTTTTCACCATTTTCTATTTTCTGTCGGTTCTTCTGCATTTCATTCATTAAAATAGAATGGACTTCTTTTACATCCATTTGTTCCATCAAAATCTTTTTCTCTGCAGTAAGTGTGTTGCCATTGTGTGAAAAGGTTTGGAAAATTATCGACTGACTTAATTTTTGCTCCATTCTTTTTTTGTTGGATTTCAAATCCACAGACCAAACAAATTGGGTTGCCCAATGATCCAAGGCATAAGAATCCGCTTTGAAATATTGTAGGATGATTTCCATCAAATTTTCTTTTTCTTCCTCATCATTTACTAAAAAAGAAAACAAAGGTCTTTTCGAAGCAAGGGCGGAAGCCCTCGCTCTCTGAAAAGAAGGAAACAACATATAACTCGGTAACCGTTCGCTGATGTTTTGCATGTTCAAAGCGTTCACTTCATGTCCTAAAATATTTTTCCCTTTAATCAAATTAAAAGACCAAATAACAATTATGCTACAAAATGCAAGTGCAATAAAAATAAGGGGAGTATGGAAACCCCAACCTTTCTTAGGCAACTCGGCTTCGATTTCATTCCAAACAGAACGCAAAGGTTGTTCTTCTTTCCCTTCTACCTGTCCTTGTATGAACATTTCAAATTCGTCCCTTTCTTTCATGTCATTATTATTTTATAAAAATCCATCGGACAAAAATCCTGACAAATGGACAAAGCTTTTATTCTAATAATTACATTTGTCCGATGGAGTTAAAATCAAATCATTTCATTTTGTCGCAGAATATTCTGCATCGCTTTTTTTGCCCTAGAATACTGTGAACGAGAACCTCCTTCAGTTATCCCCAATTTTTCTGCGATTTCTTTATGGGAATACCCCTCAATGGCAAACATGTTGAACACCGTTCGATACCCCAAGGGCAAAAGTTGGATGAGCGACATCACATCCTTAGCATCGGATGCTTCATTCACAGAATCACTCCCCTTAAGAATTCTCTCCAAATCGGCATCTTCTTGGAAAAAGATTTTCTTACGCTTCGATATATAACGGATGGCAGCATTCGCCACGACTCTATCCATCCATTTCACCAAACTACCTTCTCCTCGATATTGGTGCAAACCTTTAAAGATTCGAATAAACCCTTCTTGTAGGATATCCAAAGCTTCTTCCCGATCGGTAGCATATCTGAGGCAGATCGCATACATCCGTCTTTCATACTTTTTGTACAAAGCGTTCTGGGATTTACGATCCCCTTTCAGGCAGCCTTTGAGTAATGTTTCGTCTTTGGTATCCATGCTTTAGAAGCTGATTCCCTATTATGATACTTTAAACCTCGATTTTGTTGCATCAGGACAGTATTTTCTTTAAAATCATATGTAAGAACGTAGATTCATTCTAAATAAGAACCCAATCCTTTATCGAACTTGAACAAAATTGAGTAAATATGTTATAATTTATACTTTTGTCAGCATTAGAGCAATTAAGCAAATTATAAATTTGTTTTCCAACGAAAAATCGAAATTTATATGAATTGGTTCATTCGATTTCTGACTTCATCCATCGGCCGAAAATTGGTCATGAGCCTCACGGGCTTGTTCCTTATTGTATTTCTAGTGGTCCATTTAGGCGGAAATCTTCAATTATTGAATAATGATGAAGGGCGGTCATTCAACTTGTATGCCAAGATGATGACCACTAATCCGATTATTAAATTTACATCCTATGGGCTGTATTTTTTCATTCTATTGCACGCCATACAAGGTCTCCTGATTTGGAATAAGAATAGAGCCGCTACTGGATTGAAGTATGCCGCAAAAAAGAGAAGTCCTGGTGTTTCATGGGCATCGAGTAATATGGCATTGTTAGGAACGATTATTTTAGTGTTCTTGGGTATCCACATGGGAGATTTCTGGTTCGCCATGAAATTCCAAGCCTGGCCGGATGCAGATGCAGGCAGGGAATTAGTAAAATATACCTTGGATGATGGAACCATCTCTGAAGCCAAAAATCTGTATGGTAAAGTAAATTGGTCCTTCAGCCAAGCATGGATTGTTGTCGTTTATATCATTTCCATGATAGGATTGGCTTTCCACTTATGGCACGGTTTCGCCAGTGCCTTCCAATCTTTAGGACTCAATCACAAAAAATATACACCTTTCATAGAATGGGTGGGTAAGGTATATTCTATTATCATACCCTTATTATTTGCCTTAATTCCCATCATGTATTTCTTAGGAAAGCGTTTTCCTGATTGGTTGGAATTCCATTTTATTTAATTTGACCGAAGTAAGCATTATTTGATATGAGCGATAAATTGAAATCAAATGTACCCGAGGGCGAATTAGCCGATAAATGGGTCAATTATAGAGGAACTATGCCATTGGTAGCTCCCAACAACAAAAGAAGAATAGAAATCATTGTAGTGGGCACAGGTTTGGCAGGGGCTGCTGCGGCAGCCACGTTAGGTGAGTTAGGCTACAATGTAAAATGTTTCACTTTTCACGATTCTCCTAGAAGAGCCCACTCTGTTGCGGCACAAGGAGGTATCAATGCCGCCAAGAATTATCAGAATGATGGTGATTCCGTCTATCGCCTTTTTTATGATACGATTAAAGGAGGTGATTATCGGGCAAGGGAATCAAATGTACATCGTTTGGCAGAAGTAAGTCGGGATATCATTGATCAATGTGTGGCTCAAGGTGTACCTTTTGCCAGAGAATATGGAGGTCTATTGGCGAACCGTTCTTTTGGAGGGGTGCAAGTACAAAGAACCTTCTACGCAAGGGGACAAACCGGACAACAATTATTGATTGGGGCTTATAGTGCCTTGTCCAGACAAATCAACAGAGGTAGCGTTAAAATGTACAACCGACATGAAATGCTCGATCTGGTTCTTGTAGATGGTAAAGCAAGAGGTATCATTACCCGAAACCTACTGAATGGTAAAATCGAAAGCCATGCGGCACATAGTGTGGTTCTAGCAACAGGTGGATATGGAAACGTATTCTACCTTTCTACCAATGCCATGAATTCGAATGTATCGGCTGCTTGGAGAGCGCATAAAAAAGGAGCTTATTTTGCCAATCCTTGTTATACACAAATCCACCCAACTTGTATTCCCGTTTCTGGAGAATATCAATCCAAATTGACTTTGATGTCTGAGTCATTGAGGAATGATGGTCGGGTTTGGGTACCAAAGAAAAAAGAAGATTGTAAAAAGGATCCAACAACCATCCCAGAAGAAGACAGGGATTACTACTTAGAAAGAATATATCCGGCATTCGGTAACTTGGTTCCTCGTGATGTAGCATCGAGAGCTGCCAAATATGTTACAGATGAAGGAAGAGGTGTAGGAGCAACTGGTCTTGCCGTTTATCTAGACTTTGCTTCTGCCATTGAAAGATATGGAAAAAGCGAAGCTATCGCTAAAGGCATGATCAACCCATCTGCTGCAAAAATCAAAGAGATGGGAGAAGCAGCGGTGAAGGAACGATATGGAAACTTATTCCATATGTATGAAAAAATTACGGATGAAAATCCATACAAAACACCCATGAAAATCTTCCCGGCCGTACATTATACGATGGGAGGCATTTGGGTGGATTATAATCTACAAACCACCATTCCGGGGTGTTTCGCCCTAGGAGAAGCGAATTTCTCTGATCATGGAGCCAACCGACTAGGAGCATCTGCCTTGATGCAAGGCTTGGCCGATGGTTATTTCGTGATTCCTTATACGATTGGAACCTTTTTGTCCAAGGAAATTAGAACACCAAAAATAGCTTCGGATTTACCAGAGTTCAAAAAAGCGGAAGAAGCAGTAACATCACGCATTAATCAGCTCTTGAATGTCGGCGGTAATCAATCCGTTGAAAGCTTCCACAGAAGGCTCGGTCGCATCATGTGGGATTACTGCGGTATGAGTAGAAATGCTGAAGGTTTGGCGAAAGCCAGGACAATGATTCAGGAACTCCGCAAAGAATTCTACAGCGATGTATTTGTTCCAGGAACGAATGAAGAATACAATCCGGAATTAGAAAAAGCATTGCGTGTGGCCGACTTCCTAGAATTAGGAGAGCTTATGGTTTGTGATGCTTTGGATCGCAACGAGTCTTGTGGGGGGCACTTCCGTGAGGAATACCAAGAAGAAGGCGGTGAAGCCAAGCGGAACGACAACGACTATATGTATGTAGCGGCTTGGGAGTACTTGAACGGCCCGGATTGGGAACTCCATAAAGAGAATTTAAAATATGAAAACATTGAAGTGAAGACTCGTTCTTATAAATAGGGCTATCATTTCATTCAAAATTTGATATACAATGGCTGAAAAGACGATAAATATCACCTTAAAGGTTTGGAGAGAAGGAGGAAAGTATGGTAGTGGAAAGTTCGAAACCTATCCCTTGAAAGATATAGGAACAGATATGTCTTTCTTGGAAATGTTTGATGTACTGAACGAAGAATTGGTCTCGAAGAAGGAAATGCCGGTGGCATTCGAGCATGATTGCCGGGAAGGAATTTGCGGAACGTGTAGCATGGTCATCGATGGTCAGCCACATGGTCCGATGAAGGGTACGACGACCTGCCAACTGCACATGAGATCCTTCAAAGATGGGGCAACCATTACGGTCGAGCCATTTAGAGCCAAGGCTTTTCCCGTTATTCGGGATTTGGTGGTGGATCGTTCTTCATTCGATGCAATAATCCAAGCTGGAGGATATATTTCTGTCAATACCGGACAAGCACAGGATGCAAATTCGATTCCGATAGAAAAGGAAACCTCAGAAAAAGCATTTGATGCGGCGACTTGTATCGGTTGTGGTGCTTGTGTAGCAGCTTGCCCGAATTCAGCGGCGATGTTGTTCACATCGGCAAAGGTTTCCCACTTGGGAACCATGCCCCAAGGAAAAGTAGAAGCAGATAAAAGGGTTCAAGCCATGGTGAACCAAATGGATAAAGAAGGGTTCGGTATGTGTTCGAATGTGAAGGCCTGCGAAGCGGAATGTCCGAAAGAAATTTCAGTAGAAAATATTGCAATCATGAACCGTGCTTATATGTCATCTGTACTCGGTTCCGATAAAGAAGCATAAGATTAAGTTTGAACAGAATGTTTGATTTTGTCCCCAAGGGTTTTCTCTTGGGGACTTTTTGTTTTTTTATTGTTGTTTATTCTCCATGAATATCTTATTTTCGTAATTGTTGATTCTAAAAATCATAAAACATTAATTACTATGGCGGGTACGACAACCACTCATTTATTCGATTGCACTCCGGAAGAATTATTCCACATCATTACAGATTATGAAAATTATTCTGATTTTCTACAAGAAATAAAAAGATGCGAAATCATTAAGGAAGTAGGAAATAAGAAATTGGTAGAATACCAGGTATCGGTCATCAAGAGTTTTACCTACCGTTTATGGATGACGGAAGATTGGGAAAATTATACAGTCTCTTGGGAATTCGATTCTGGAGATTTATTTCGGAAATCGGTAGGATCATGGCGATTAACACAAGAAGGAGATAAAACCAAAGCGACCTATTCTGTAGAAGCTAAAATGAAAATGTTAGTGCCAGGCACCATCACAAAAATGTTAGTGAATGTAAATCTCCCTGCCATGATGAAAGCCTACGAAAAAAGATTAACCGAAGTGACCTATGAATAGGGATAGAGTTAATTCATAAAACCTGTTTTACCATTCACTAGAGAGAGATTGTGACAAAAAACGACAGTATCCAAAAATGTTTAGAATCTTAATCCGCTAATATTCCAAGATGTAAGATACGACCTCCAGTTTGGTTGATTGGACTAACGCTTTTCCCTATAACCACACCATCTTCTGGGGCATAATATTCCTTAACCAAATCCCCAAAAATATTTCGCATAGTAGCTATAACATCACCCTTTTTCACCAAGTCGGTAACTTGCAATGGGATTGTCATTATCCCTCCTGTATCTGTATAAATCCAATAAGAACTCTTACATAAAACGGTTTCTTCATCTACTTCCTCTACGTCACAATCAAGCATACCCATAAAACCTAGAAAGTTATGAATTCCAGTAAGTCCATCCCTTATTAAACCCTTTTGAAAAGTGTTTGGATTTCCTACTTCGAGGGTAATAGCTGGAATACCCATTTCATCTGCCGTACCTCTTAATGTACCATCGCTAGGTGGGTTATGAACTATAATTTGTGCATTTTGTAATGTTGCCATTTTACGAACTATATCATCGTTCATATCTGCACGAATATAATAGGAATTTACCCTTCCATTACTTGCCGTATGGAGGTCTATTAGATAGTCAAACTCTTTGATAATTCTATTTACAATACGCCAAGCATAGACTTGGCTTACATTTCCATTAGGTTTTCCCGGCATTATATGATTAAGGTCTGTACCATCTATAAATCGCCTTTTTTTCCTAAGCAAAGAAGGCACATTTATTACAGGAACACCAACAATTGAACCCCTAAGTTCTTTGACATTTATTTCCTTGAACAACCTTTGAATGACTGGGATGCCATTCAATTCATTACCATGTACTGCTGCTGTTAAGCCTAATACTTTTCCCTCATGCAAACCTCTTGCTACAATTACTGGGACATGGATTGGAACACCCATACCATCTGTTGCAATCTTCAACCAATAATGAGCAATTTCCCCTTTTGGTGTTTTTTTTATATCCAATTCCTCAATTAGAGGAATATCATTTTTAGTTATTAATAACATCCCTATCCATTTTCTCTGTGATATAATTCCAAATTAAATCAGTTGCTTCTTTGACCAATGGTTTTTTCATCAATCTGGCTATTTGTGGTAATCCACCAATACTGGTCGTATTGATTTCTGACAAAACCCTTTTTCCATCATCCCCAACTAATGTATCTACCCCATACATCACAATACCCATTTTTGACAAAACTGGATCTATGACTCTAATTATTTTTTGTTCATCTACATCAACTTCTGCAATATTAGAACTGCCCCCCATAGCAACATTGCAAAGCCAAGAGTCCACAGGTGGCAATCTTAAAGATCATTATTTTTCCATTCACAACTACAATACGCTTGTCTCCTTTGGTTACATTTTTTAGAAACTTAACACCAAGGTATTCTATCTGTTTCCCTTCTAACCTTGCTCTCAAATCTTCAAACTCAAGTTGATTTTTACCATCCCAAACTTGATTGCCATCTATACGAATAATTCCTTTTCCACCATATTCTCGAAAAGGCTTTAGCACGATTGGAAATAACTTTTTAAATTCTATAATATCATTTAAGGAAGTGCATATTCTCATTGGTGGGCAAATGTCTTGGAAGTTCATTAAAAAAGACTTGCTTCCTGTTTGATATATCCCAGATGGGTTATTAATAATAAAATGATGCTTAAATTCTTCCATTAAAAAAAATAGGAAAGACTCACCCAAGGGAGGTGGCAACCGTAACCAAATCAGGTCGTAATCAGGAAAAAATACTTTCCTTAATCCTCTTTTAAAATACTTACCATCTTTTGAAAAAGAAAAATCACCCTTGATTTGAGAAGCCCAAATATGCTCTGTCTTAAATTCCTTAAAAAAATGGTCATTCCTAATTAACCCTCTTGATGCAACATCTATTTGATACGACAAAGGATGTCCACTCATTGACCGAACCAACTCATATAATGAATTTTCTGAACTATGGTTACTATGGTCTGTTAAGACCAGCATTTTTAGTTGGTGCATTAGTTGATTTTAATTTCATCAATCAATGAAGGGTCATCATTCAGACTCTTAAATAGCCTCATTCTAAATTTACCTTGTTTATTAACCAAGGTTTTAGCCATTTTATCAATTGCCACCATTGAAAGGACAGTTTGGATATAGGCTTCAATAAGGTCATCTAAGCCAATGCCAAGTTTATTAAAATCCCTCCTATCCATTAGAACCAACCTATTAGTATCACTTCCCCAAGAACCATCTGGATTTTTAAAGGATAAATTTGTTCCTAACATTTGCCAACTATCGGTACTATCCTTAATGGTATCAACTAGGGGTTTTTCCGACCTTCTGGCATAAGTACACAAAGGGCGAATACCTTTATCGGTAGAACTAACCATCATACGAATATCCGCTACATAAGTATGATTCTTATGGTTTGGAATCGTACCAACATGATAAAGTTTACCTGATGATGTTATACTACTCCAATTTGAATTTCCTATGAGGCTTTGAACGATAAAAAGGTCATAATCAAATTCTAATTCCATGAATTTATCTAGTTCCGCCTCTGTAACAATCGTATAAACCCCTTGACCAGCATTACTATATGGAACTTTAATTACAGCATGACCACCCATTTTTTTAACCCAAAGAGGTATTTCATTTTTTCTTACATCCCAAATCGTTTCTGGAATATTTATTCTCAATCCATGTGGTTGTAGCTCCGTATTAAAAATATCATAGGCTTTGGCAGCTACCATCTTGTTCCTACCTCCAGCCAAACAAGCTATGACGGGATTAAGAATACGAGTTTTTGAATGCAAGGGTAGCCTATTCCAAGGTTTTTGTGTCAGGTATCTAAACGTTGCTCGAATAGCTACAAATGTTCCATCTTCTTTTCTGACATACATTATACCATTCTCAAATTTAACTGGTGGGTTGGTGTCATCCTTGTAGAAAGGCACATAATACACTGGTTCATTCATCACATCGGCAATAACTTTTGCATAACCTGAAGCCTCCATAGGATTTTTGTCATATACAACAGCTAAACCACCTTTAATTTTATGCCGAAGATTTTTTAGATAAGGTTTAAAAGTGCGTTCAATCATCAAACGATAACTACCTTGTTCCTTATTATCATCCACCAAAGGCATTGACTTTTGCCCAGAAGGACAAGAGTTGTTTTCAATAACTACCATTTGTCTTTTACCACCGGCAGAAGTAACATTAAGCAAGTCTGCCCCAGCCCATTGGAAATACTTTGTTTTCCCATTAAGGATTTCCCTCAATTTATCTCCATTCACTGTTGGGTGCATATGACAGTAGCGAGTAATGATGCGTTCCTGTTCCAAATTGAGAAAGAAACTAATCATAGGATGAATAGTGGCATTCAACGCTTTGGGATACCAGTGGTTATGTGCCTCAAATTCCCCAGATTCAATTACATGGGCATTCTTTAGTTTATGTGAGTTCAATATTTTAATCTGTTAAGTGATGAAATAAACGAAAAACTACTGATAAAGTAACGAACTTAAAAAAATCATTTTCAGCTTATTAATGGTAATAATCAATATAAATAGTACCATATGCAAACTAATTTTCTTTTCAGGTCAGTCAAGCAAAAGTACCTACATCAATCCACCCCACATACTTAGCAATTTATGGCTTACCCCCTATGATTTAAAGATACCAAACACCTAGTCTTATTTCTAATATCTTCCATATTGTAAAGAAAAGTCATTGTCCTATTCAAACGAAATGTATCACTAAGCATAGTAGTTTTACTCCTTTTGACCTTTTACCTTTACCCAGATCTTTACCCATAAAAACAAAAAAGCAGCTACATTTTTGTAACTGCTTGAAAATGAAGTGGTCCCACATGGACTCGAACCATGGACCACCTGATTATGAGTCAGGTGCTCTAACCAACTGAGCTATAGGACCCTGATATTTGAATATCATTTCTCTTCAGAAACGGATGCAAATTTACATATTTGATTGACTAAATACAATAGATCGAACGAATTATTTTCCATTCTAGTTCCATTATTTGAAAGAATTTGCTTGAATTTGGTAATTTGAATTATTTTCCATTCTCTTTGGGTTCCGCTTTTTTTCTATCATTGAAAAATAAGAGGAAGAAAATGAGGTTCAAAAATTTCATGAGGGCATTACTACAAAGCAGGATTCCTCCTATTTCAGCTTCACTGATATCTACATATTGAGCAATTCCTAGACTAGCACTCACGAAAACCAGATCCTGATTGGGTAAAAAGGGAATCCGTGTAGAAATGATTTTTACGGATAAAAATGTAAACCATACATACATGGGGATGGTCGGTATCACAATCATCCATTGTATGATTTCTAAAGAGTAAACGATAAAAATCCGGATTTCATGAACCATGAACATTTTAAAAGCGGTAGCCCGATCGACAGATATGATGCTTTTTCGAAAGGTGAAAATCAAAACCACTAAAATAACAAGGATGCCGGCGCCTGCCACCATAGTGGTACTATCTAAAAATTGTCCTTGGAAAAGATTGACATTCACGAAATAGGAGAAAAGGGACAAAAGGAATAAGGCTGCAAGTGTAGATGCTAATGCAGAAATAATAGTATTATCTTTTAATACTTGGAATATTCTTTTAGGACTTTCCTTCAAATTGTCTTTTGCCCAGACAAAGAAATAGGCTTCGCCAGAATAACCAATCAATTCTTGATTCAGTACTTTTTTCTTGATGAAAACTTTAAAACCCGTCCAGAAATCGAAGTCCAGAGACATTCTGTAAATGAATTGTTCTGTAAGGGGAAGGGCAAAATACATCACTAAAAAAATGAGGTAGAACCAAATGTTCCGGGGCATGGCATCCCATAATTCTTTGAATCCGATTTGGCTTAGTTGGTAGAGTAATAATCCTACTATCCCAAAAAGGAAGAGGAATCGGAAGGTTTTGCCGAAGAGCTTTCCTTTGGGACTGCTTAATAATTGTTGTATGGATTGTAAGATGGCCTTGTAGTCCAAATCAACTTGTTTTCTTTGTAAGAGAAGCGTTTTTATTGGGCATGGATTCCTCCCAAACCTGATCTGCAAAATCCAAGAAGGGTGTTTTTTGGTGCAACCAACCAAAATGAAGGCAATAAGGTGTTACCATCATATAATCTCCTTTTCCGGGAATGAGGGAAAACAGCCAGGTGAGCATTTGTTGTAAACCCACACTTTTCAATCCCCGCAGATTATAAACGAATTCATCCGCATAAAAACGGCAAGCTACGGTTGTGAAATCTTCATTGTACTCGGTGTATGATTCTATAAAATCCAACTGAGCACTTTGATAGCCATTGAGCCAAGGATAGATAGGCATTTTCAAGTAAGAAAAAGCCATGGCCAAACTCCATTCGCAAGATTCTTCTGTCCGTCCTTTTTCCTTCAAACGACTTTGAAAATGGGTTTGATCTATATTCTGTAAAAAAAATTGGGCTTTTTCGCAGACCTCTTTGGTGATCTCTACATCAGAAGCATAGACCAATCCGGATTGTATCCGACTTAGTTGGGTAATGCCAAATTTATCCAAGGTTTTTTGTCGTCGCCTAAAAATAAAATCCTTGATGATACCTATATTTTTCGGACCTCCAAAAAAGGAATCTGCCACCAAAGCTCCAGTGCTCGTAAATGGGTAGGATTCAAAATCTTTCCAAAGGCGATCCGGGTTTTTACACCAAACGATATCACTATCCAAAAAGATGTTTTTATCAAACATCATAAAAAAATGGAGGTGATGTTTGAATCCTACAATGGAAGTGTGCTCGGGAGGAAGTTCTTTGATTTCATCAAAAATACTATCCCATCCTGTTGATTTTAAGATTTTGATGTGTTCAGGAATACAATATAGTCCGAGGGATCTTTTAGAGTCATGACGTTTCAAAGTAAGGGCTGATGCCACAGCATGATGTAGATACTTTTCTTTTCCATAACTATGATATACATATCCCTCTCTCATTGTATGTGGCGCGAAATTTGAAAATTTCCTAAATTAGATTTTGTCGGATCCATTTTGGAATGGAAGGATGCAATAGGGTTACACTTTTGCCTTAATCGATGGAGATTTACAATTATCTATCACTTCATGGAATACATCCATATAAGAATTGGCCATCCTCTTCCAAGTATAATTCTCAAGAGTGAATTCTTGGAATCTTTTGCTTTGTTTTTCCAAAGACTTTAAATCTCCCAATTGGTATTTAATGGCTTTTACCCAAGCGTCTTTATCTTGGGAAGGAAGGAGCACTCCATTCTTATTGTCTTGAATGGCGGCTGTAATACCATCAATGCCACTTGCGAGAACCGTTGTGCCCCTGACGGCTGCTTCTAAAGCCACTAGACCAAACCCTTCAGCATCCCCTTCAACCTTTATATTCGGCATAACGAAGATGTGAGCCAAAGAAAGAAGGCTCATCACATCCGGGAATTTCAGTTGCCCGGCAATAAACACTTTATTATTGATTTTAGGATTTTTGATGATTTCTTCCAACTTATAGCTTTCGTCAATAGCTCCCATAGAAAGTTCCAATTCGTTAACTAAAGTCTTTGGGAAGAATTTTTTCCAAATGGCCCTTCTTTTTCCGATTTGCGGACCTACCATGATGAAAATAGTATCATCATCCAACTCCGGTACTACATTCTCAAGGAACCAAATGAACCCTTTGCGTTTGGTCATCCTACCCAAACTCACCAATATTTTCTTGTCTCGTAGTTGCTCAATGTTAAACTTGCTCTCTATTTTTGTCGCCAAGCCATTGAGATGGAAAGGCATTTTTGCCAAACTAGGATCAACACCATTAGGAATCACATACGTCTTATTGGGGTCAAAACCTCTTTTGATGCATTCGCTGGCGGTTGCTTCACTTACACAAATAAAACCATCATAATGCTTTAGTTTCTGTATGGCATATTTTTGATAATAATGATTGGGGTGTACGATATCCAAACCGTGGAAAGTAACCGTAATGGGAATATTGACTTCCTTTTGCAGCCAAAAACAGAAAAAGCCCATAGCTCCATCATTCAGATGGATCATTTCTATTTTCGGATTTTGTTTTAAAACAGAACGGACACGAGCCTTAAGCTTTAAGATGAAGGAGGCTTTGTGTTCAGCATCAGCATTGTAAGCGATTTTATGAACAGTATGATGCTTGCTTATTTCCTTGATCAGCTCAAAGCTTTGCTTTTCCATCCCTCCTATGGTTGGGGGATATTTATGAGAAATAAACAATACCTCCATTATAGTTTTAGCATTTTCTTTAGGTGGGCAAAGTTAAGTAAATTTATTTTTTTGCTTGGGTTAGGACTCTTAAATCTTCAAAATATCGTTCAACCAATTCTTCCCAATTCAAGGTCTTGGTAAATTCTAAACCTTTTCGAATCATTTTTTCTCTTAATGGAGCATCATCCAGCACCCTATGAATAGCCTTCCAATAAGCATCTACATCATCAGGCGGACATAACAAAGCGTTCGATTCGTGTTCTACATAAGAACGATGTCCCCCTTCATTCGAAAGTACACAAGGTAGCCCCGAAGCCATAGCTTCCGGGATTACATTCCCAAAGGTTTCTGTTGTCGAGGGGAAGAAGAAAACATCACAAGAAGCATATACGGCGGCCAATTCCTCTTGGTTTTTCTTGCCTAAAAAGAAGGCATATGGCATCTTTTTCATCATCTTTTCTTTGGCAGCACCATATCCGACAATGATTAGATTGAAGGGAGAACCTTCTTTTTGATTTTTTTGATAGAACTTCACTAGTACGTCCAAATTTTTCTCCATCACCAAACGACTGGCATAAATGATATTGGGTTTATCATTCTTTGTCATCGTTCTTAGGATATCGGGATCTCTTTTGTTCGGATCGAACCTTTCTTGGTTCAAGCCCCTTGCCCATATCCGGATATTATCTCCACGCAAATTACATTTGGTGAGTAATTGTCGTTTGATTTCTTCTGTTGGTACATAAACGATATCTGGTGGGTCATAAATGTTCTTACAGGTTTTGGCAACAATTTTATTAACGGTAGGAATGAGAAAGGGGGCAAAGCTGAAATAATATTTCATATAGGATATGAAATGAGTATGGTATATCGTAACCAAGGGTATGTTCTTTTCCTTCGCATATTTACTGCCAAAAACGCTTATTTGGGATGGGGATGTAAATTGAATGACATCGGGAGCAAACTCATCGAGTTTTTTTCTCACCTTTCCTTTCGATAAATGGATAATTGCCATGCGATACGTGTGATTCCGGGGTATTTTTACCGTAGGTAATTGCACCACCTCAAAATCTACTTGATGGGTAGGTTTCACACCACAAAAGAAAAGATATTCGAATTCATCTTTAGGAATGCGATCCAGAATTTGGTACATGGTTCTAGTAGCACCGTCGAAATCACGTATCATCAAGTCTGAAAAGAATGCTACTTTAATTTTGCCCATAAGTAATTGTTCCCCAATGTTTTATTCGCCAATATAGAGAATGTGGACATTTGGGGAGCTATCCATATTCTACTTCGGCGGGAAAAGTAATAAATAATATTCGAAGGGCAGTAACTGCCATCCAACTATTTTAATAAATGGAATAAGATTCTGCTTATTGCCTTTTAAGATAAAAACAATTGGATTGTATTTGGGTTCATGATACTTTTATCATCTTTGTAGTTTCTTAGGATTTTATGAATAAATAAACAATGGAAGGGATTAAGCATTTAGTTTTTGATTTTGGTAATGTACTAATCAATCTGGATTTCGATTTGACTAGAATAGAATTCGCAAAGCTACTTACAATAGAAGGCGCATATCATACTAGAAAAAAATTATTTGATGAAGGATTTGCCAACCAGTACGAAACAGGTCGCATTTCTGAATCTGAATTCTTTGAAGCTTTTAGGGTGTGTTCTGGGAGATATGAATTAAATGATGAGGATATAAAAAAGGCATGGCTGGCTCTTTTGCTGGATATCCCTTTCGAAAGAATTGAAATGATTCGGAAATTGAGGAAGAATTATGGTATACATATGTTGAGTAATATTAACCATTCTCATGCTACAGCCATTCATGAATACTTACAAACGGAATTCAATATTCCAGAACAAGAATGGCGGGGTCATTTTGATAATATGTATTATTCCCATGAGATTGGTTTTAGAAAACCGGATGCCGACATTTTTGAATTCATGCTAGAAGATGCCCAATTAAAACCCGAAGAATGTTTATTTATTGACGATTTGGAAGAAAATACAAAAATGGCATCCACGTTCGGAATAAATATTCATACTCATAATCCAAAAGATAATATTATTGATGTCTTGGAAAACAGATTGAACATTAAAATTTAATTCATCAGAATGTTGAAAACAAAAGTCAAAGCTTCTCAAGTTACGAATTTAACGGATGCGAGATATTTTTCTGCCTGGGACGTAGAATTTTTAGGATTTGATTTAGAAGAAAATTCGGAAACATATATCGATCCTACAAAAGTGGCTGCCATGATTGAATGGCTCGAAGGACCAAAAATGATTGGAGAATTCGGCTCTTTTCCCGATTTAGAAAAAATGAATCTGTATAAAGAACAATTAAATTTGTTTGGTGTGCAAGTCGGTTCTTTTTGCGAGCCCGAATTAATTAAAAAAATTAAAGAAAAAGATATTTATATCATTAAAGAAATAGTTGTATCGGAAGAGACAGATTGGGATGATGTGTACAGTGAGTTTGATTTATTGGAAAATTTTGTTGATTGTTTTTTATTAGATTTTAGTCGCAATAAAATAGATGTGGAAAATAATTTGGAAATAAAAAATCACCTAGAAAAATTATGTAGAATACATGATACCTTTATAGATGGAATTTTGTCGCCCGAATATTTGGATGATTTTTTAGAAAAAATAGATCCGTATGGTTTAGCGATGAAAGGAGGTGAGGAAGAAAAAATAGGATATAAATCCTTTGATGAAATGGATGATATTTTTGAAGCACTTGAAATTTTTGTATAATATTCATGACGTTTGAAATAAAAATAAAGGTAAACAAATCGGCTAAAGAAGTATATAAGTCATTGATGGATACATCTTTGTTGCCCAAATGGGAAACTAATTTTAAAGGTTTCAATCCTATATCCGGAGGTAGAAGGAAATTAAAGAGTACTGCTTATAGGATTTACCAGGAACCCGACGGAACCACGACAAAAATAAAGGAAGAAGTTACCGAATTAAAACAAAACAAATTAATAGCGTTTCAATTAACGGATAAAAACTTTATGAGTTACGTTACAACAAAAATAATTGATAAAGGAGACTTCGTTTTATTAGCAGAGCAAACAGAAATCAAATTCCGTCCGGCTATTTTAGGAGTTTTTGGAATTTTAATGAAAGGAAGCATGAAAAAAAGGAGGGAGACTGATTTAATAACGCTTAAAAATATAATCGAAAATAAATGATACTGGAATATCTTCAAGTTAAAATGGGCGATAGAAAATGAATAAAGGAAAGTTATATTTGATACCGATTCCTTTGGGAGATAATTCCAATCATACTATTCCTCAGTATGTAATTGATATTATACATGTACTAGACGTTTTTATTGTGGAACGGGCAAGGACAGCCCGTCGTTTTATTAGTTCGACAAAACCACATGGGAGCATTCAGGAAATGCAATTTTTTGAGTTGGATAAAAGAAATCCAACAGTAGGAATTGAAGAATTTATGAAATCCATCCAAGAAGGAAAAGATATCGGTTTGATGTCTGAGGCAGGTTGCCCGGGCATAGCCGATCCAGGAGCCAAGGTAGTAGAATTTGCCCATGAAAATAATATTGAAGTGATTCCCCTTATCGGTCCATCATCCATTTTGTTGGCTTTGATTTCATCAGGAATGAATGGACAAAGTTTTTCATTTCACGGTTATCTGCCCATCAAAAACCCAGACCGAATTAAAGCCTTGAAGCGATTGGAACAAACCTCCAAATCTTCCAATAGTGCCCAAATATTCATGGAAACCCCTTATCGGAATATGCCACTTATAGAAGATATACTAAAACAGCTTTCACCGAATACTCGACTATGTATCGCCGCCGATTTGACACTCCCTACCCAATACATCAAAACAAAAACTATTGCCGAATGGAATAAGGTAAAAATGGAAGATTTACACAAACGCCCGGTGGTCTTTGTCCTGCAAGGGCGTTAAATTTCTGTTATATCCTAAAATAGTATAGGATGAACTAAGGCAAAGCAGTTGCGTTAGAATATTAAAGACAGTATTTTTGCCCCGATTTCGATCCTTATTAAAAGGGGAATTTACAAGTTATAATTTATTATCAATCATTAAGAATGCAAGATTCATTAACTTTTGCCAAAGAGCGATTAGAGAAAAATGGCTATTTAGATTTAGATGTAGACCCTACAATGGACTTGGAAGAGGCCATCCAGCGTTTGAAGAAGGAAAAGAACATGATCCTTTTGGCTCACTATTATCAAGAAAGTGAAATCCAAGATTTAGCCGATTATGTGGGCGATAGCCTCCAACTCGCACAAATGGCAGAAAAAACCGATGCTGATATCATCGTTTTTGCAGGGGTTCATTTTATGGCTGAAACAGCAAAAATCCTCAATCCGTCTAAAAAGGTATTACTGCCTGATTTGAAAGCCGGATGTTCATTGGCAGAATCTTGTCCAGCACCTGTTTTCAAAAAATTCAGGGAACAAAATCCGGATCATGTGGTGGTCAGTTATATTAATTGTACGGCTGCATTAAAAACGCTTACAGATATTGTATGTACTTCTAGTAATGCCAAATATGTTATTGATAGCATTCCAGAAGAAACGCCCATTATTTTCGCACCGGATAAGAATTTAGGAGCCTACCTCCAAAAAGAAACAGGAAGGGAGAATATGATTCTTTGGAACGGTTCCTGTATGGTTCATGAAATCTTCTCACATGAGAAAATCGTGAAATTGCAATTACGACATCCGAATGCGAAATTCATCGCCCACCCAGAATGCGAACCTCATTTATTGGAAATCGCCGATTATATCGGTTCTACCAGTGGCTTGTTGCGTTACACTCAAGAAGACGATGCAACCGAATTCATCGTAGCGACCGAAGCAGGTATCTTGCATCAAATGCAACAAAAATCTCCAGAAAAGACCTTCATTCCTGCACCACCTAATAATATGTGTGCTTGTAATGATTGTCCACACATGAAACTGAATACTCTTGAAAAACTGTATTTGTGTATGGAGCATGAATTACCCGAAATTCATATAGATCCGGCTATTATCGAAAGGGCTAAGTTACCCATAGATAGAATGATGGAAATTTCAGCGAAAGCAGGATTATAACTGCCGTTGTTGTAAGTAATTAAAAATCAACCTCTTGTAAAGATTTTTCTTGACAAGAGGTTTTTGTTTGCATTTTCTTAACAAATGTTG
>JAHDDR010000070.1:0-6139 GCA_020629255.1 Saprospiraceae bacterium
GATCGTTTTTTCTTCAAAAAAGATTTAATTTAATATCATGAAATTAATTTTTATTTCCGATACACATGGACGGCATCGAGATTTGGAAATTCCCAAAGGGGACATCATTGTTCATGCGGGCGATATTTGCGACAAAGGAAATAAAGAACATATCCAAGATTTTTTAGAATGGTATTCGAACTTGGATTTTGAACATAAAATTTTTACTCACGGAAACCACGACCGAGATCTGGAAAGAAATAATATTTCTTTAATCCCAGATTCTATTCCCGAAAACATTACCTACCTCAATCATTCCCAAACAATTATTAATGGAATAAAAATATGGGGCTCTCCATTTTGTGAAGAAGAGGGCGAGGAAGACTGGGATTTCATACCCCAAGATTCGGACATCGTCATCACACACAACCCTCCTTATAATATTTTGGACAAAGCTCCGAGTGGCAATCTCCGCGGCTCGAATGTATTAAGAAATCGCATCCACCAAATACAACCTCGCATCCACTTATTTGGTCATATTCATTTCAGTTATGGGCATTGCAAATTAGGCAAAACCAGTTATTACAATGGCTCGAATTATAAGGCATCTTTAAAAAAGATTATTCATCCTTGCTTCGAAATTGAATTGTAGGCTACTATCCTTAAAAAAAGATCCAATACATTGGAATTCCAAAATTCATTTACTATCTTCAAAACATCGTGCCATATGAAATGTTTTTGAATCTGGCATTTCATATACATTACAAAGCAATCAAATTAATAACATGGGCAGCAATACCATCAAGTTCGCTTATATTTTAATAGCAATTATTTTTCTTTTTAATAGTTGCGAAACCAACGAAACAAAAACAACAGATCAAGGGAAAAAGGAGAAAACAGAAAATTATTTTTCTTTAATTCCTTCTTCTCAATCAGGAATAAATTTCAGTAACACTATTCAAGAGAATGATGACTTTAATTTTTTAAGCTACCCTTATATTTATAATGGAGGAGGTGTTGCCATTGGAGACATTAACAACGATGGATTGGATGATGTTTTTCTAAGTTCCAACCAAGGAAAAAATCATTTATATCTCAACAAGGGGAATTTTAAATTTGAAAATATTTCTTCTAGTGCAGGCGTAGAAGATCCGAATGGATGGACGACCGGTGTAAGCATGATTGACATCAATAATGATGGTTGGCTAGATATTTACATTTGCAAATCCGGTCCGTTCCCGAATGATGATGATCGAAGAAATAAATTATTCATCAATAATAAAAATAATACATTTACCGACCAAGCCGCCACTTACAAGCTCAACGATCCCGGATATTCTACACAAGCTTATTTTTTCGATTATGATAAGGATGAAGATCTAGACATGTATTTAGTGAATCATAGAATTGATTTTAAAAACAACACTAAAATAAATAGTCAAATACAACGCCAAATTTCTCCGCTTAGTAGTGATAAGCTTTATATTAATAATGGAAATAGTTTTTCTGATTTTTCGCCAAATGGATTTAATAAAACTTGGGGATTGAGTGCAGCTATTGCCGATTTTAATGGTGACGATTGGTTAGACATTTATGTTTGCAATGATTTCCTTGAACCCGACCAATTATTTATTAATAATAAAAAAGGGAACTTTGACAACCAAGTCTTAAGCATGATGGATCATATTTGTTTCTACAGCATGGGATCAGACGTTGCAGACATAAATAATGATCAAAAAATGGATCTTTGTGTTTTAGATATGATTCCATCCGATCATGGTCGTTCTAAAAGAAATATGAAATTCATGGATGTAAATAAATTCAACACCATGACCCAAATCGGATACCACCATCAGTACATGAGTAATGTTCTCCAACTAAATCGTGGAAATTCTACTTTCAGTGAAATTGGTCAATTATCGGGCATTTCTAAAACCGATTGGAGTTGGGCGTGCCTATTCGCTGATTTCGACAATGATGGATACAAAGATTTATTTGTCACCAATGGTATTAGGAGAGACATGACCGAAGTAGATTTCAAGACAAGAGTTCAAGAAAAGCATGCCGAAAAAGGTGGGCTAACTTTAACCGATGTTTTAAATATGGCTACTTCCGAAAAATTAAACAACCATTTATTCATCAATCAAAAAAATACAACGTTTAAAGATAAGACATTGTCTTGGGGCTTGAACCAAAAAAGTTTTTCGAATGGAACCGCTTACAGCGATTTGGACAATGATGGCGATTTGGATTTGGTTGTCAATAATATAGACGACCCTGCTTTTATTTATCAAAACAATAGCACCCATAATTTTATCTCACTGGAATTAGATGGAGGCACAAAAAATAAAAATGGTTTAGGAAGCACCATCGAATTATATTATGCTGATGAAAAACAATACCACCAACATTTCTTAAATAGAGGATTCCAATCTTCAGTTTCTCCGGTGCTCAGCTTCGGTATAGGGAACCATGGTTCAATTGATTCGATAAAAATTATTTGGCAAAACGGTCAACAACAAATCATTGCCCAACCCAAAATTAATTCGAAATTAAAATTAGACATTAAAAATGCAGGAGCCCCAACCGCTACCCCTCCAATTATTTCTTCCCTCCAAAAAATAAATAATAATCCGCCTTTTCAATTCAATCATCAAGAAAATCAATACAATGATTTTGATAAAGAAATTTTATTGCCACAAAAACAATCCACACTAGGTCCTCAAACTTGTGTAGGAGATATTAATAATGATGGATTGGAAGATATTTTCATTTCGGGCGCACAAGGAATTCCGGCACAAATGCTCATCCAACAAAGCAACAGTACATTTACAAACAGTAATGATGGAATATGGAACAATGATAAAAATTACGAAGACACCGGCTGTCTATTCATTGACATTGACAACGATAAAGATTTGGATTTATATGTGGTGAGTGGAGGAAACGAAGTGCCTAAAAACAGTCCCTTATTACAAGACCGACTTTACATCAATAATGGGAGTGGGGCATTTTCCAAAAACAACAATAATCTCCCTCCTATTAGTAGCAGTGGTTTTTCCATTACATCCGGCGATTATGACAACGACGGCGATTATGATATTTTTGTGGGCGGTCGTGTTTCGCCCGGCGAATACCCCTTAGCCCCTCAGTCCTATTTATTGGAAAATAAAAATGGTGCTTTTAAAAATGTAACAAAAAATATAGCTCCTGATTTAGAAAAAATCGGAATTGTTACCGATGCCATTTTCTCTGATTATGATAATGACAATGATTTGGATTTAATTGTTGTCGGCGAATGGTTTTCTCCAAAAGTGTTCATAAATAATAACGGAACATTTGAAAAAAATAATTTATCGGATCAATTATCAGAAGGTTGGTGGTACACCATAGAAAGCGGTGATTTCAACAATGATAATTTACCCGATTATTTTATCGGGAATTTAGGAGAGAACAATAAATTCAAGGTAAAAAAAGACAAAAGTTTACATCTCTTTGCCGACGATTTTGATCAAACCGGAAATATAGATATTGTTTTGGCAAATGAATCGGGCCATCAATTATTACCGGTTAGGGGAAGGGAATGTTCTTCGCAACAAATGCCATTCATTGCACAGAAATTTCCGGATTTCAAAAGTTTTTCCGAAGCGGATTTAAACAAAATTTATTCGGATGAAAAATTAAAATCCGCTCAACACCTAACGGTCAACGATTTTAAAACAACCGTTTTATTGAACCAAGGAAATGGGAATTTCTCTAAGGTCGAATTACCCATTGTCGCACAATATGGTCCTACCCTTTCTGCTATATTAATGGATGTAAATAAAGATGGTTATACTGATATCATTGGAGCAGGAAGCATCTATGAAGCCGAACCTGAAACGGTGCGTTATGACGGATCCAAAGGCTATATTTTAATCAATGACAAAAACGGAAAGTTCATAACAACGGATGAATATAATTTATTATTACAAGGAAATATTAAAGATTTGAAATGTATTAAAATGAATGGTAAAAATATTATAGCCGGCTTCCCCAACAGTGGGGCTGCTCAATTTTACAATATAGAATAATCATTTTTCCACTTCTACAATTTCATTGATTTGAGCTATAATTTCTTCCAACCATTCATCCAAATCTTTGTACCAATCTATATGGGGTGACATTTGGTGGCAACCCACTGGACATTGGGTATAGACATGCTGTTTTTTACATGACGGGCATTTAGCGGCTGTATCAAAAGTATTCCAGACATATCCACAATCACATTGCCAATAAGGATAACCATCCGGCACCCATTCACATTTTGGACATGATATTTTTAAATCATCCATATTTTTATTTTCAGGAACTGACTCTTCACTTATACTAATCCATATTCAAAATCTGCATTTAATTGAGTGTCTTTTTCCTTATACTTCGTTGTTTTTGTCAGCGATAGCGAAGGCTATCCCTTCAAAAAACGCCTCGTCTAAGAAAAAAATACTAGAAAATTATAATATAGATTCTAAACATGTATTAGTATTATTTCGTTATTCAAGATACACAAAAACCAATTAAATATCCATTATGAAAACTACATATAAAGAAGGGAAAAACATAGATTTTGACAAAATTATGCAACTGTACCTGGATGCAGAATGGTTCGCTTACACCCAAGATCCCCAAACATTAAAAAGAGCATTCGAAGGTTCTTTATTTGTCCTTTCTGCTTGGCAAGACGATAACCTTTTGGGTTTGGTTCGTGTGGTCGGAGACGGACAAACCATTATTTATATCCAAGATATTTTGGTTTTGAAAGCTTATCAACGAAAAGGAATCGGCAAAAATTTATTACAAAAAATATTAGATCAATATTCCAATGTAAGGCAAAAAATATTGTTGACTGACGACACTATAAAAACACGTAAATTTTACGAATCACTAGATTTTCAATCTTGCGATGATGGAAAAATAATTGCCTTTGCGAAATTCGGGTAGAATCTTTTATTTTTCTTTTAAGAACTTTTCAAATGTTTCCAATAAACTATTTTGTTCTTTTATTAAAAAGTCATCAGAAAACACTTTCCCTTTTTCTTTGCTATCCAAATAACGAATCAATTTCCCCGATTCAAAGTAGCATCTCCTTTCCGTAATTTCTGATTTATCCAAGTCAAAAACCTGATCATCGTTCATTTCTTTCATCGTCAGAGAATCCCAATAAATGGGTCGATTATATTGATACACTCGTTCAAAAACAAAAGATAATTCTCCATTCAACAAATAATATTCATTGAGCAATTTTCCGGATTCGCCAAAATGATCCGCTGTTATTTTCCGTAGAGAATCGCCTTGGTAATGTAATTTCGCTATTCCTCCTTCTGCACTATCCCACAACTCTTTTTCTTCTATTCGAGTCCATTTTTCAATGGCATTAATTTTTTGGAAATTTTTTCGAATGACCGAAATAGATTTCCCTCCTTTTTGGGGCATAGACCTAGAAGGTTGTATGTCTGTTTTAGTTTCTTCTTTGGGTGATGTAGAAGTCGTACATCCTAGGTAAACGAGGATGCAAAAAAGAAAACAGATTGTATTTTTCATAGATTCATGACTTAAGGATTTAGAAGATAAAATCTAAAGTACTATTATTTTTTTCAAAAAATCTCATTCCCCACACACCCTTTTTCAAAACACCTGCATCTATGTTATCGGAAGCTTCCTCCAACGGCTTCTGGAATAAGTGGCAGAGTAGGAATTTGGAATAACATTTCTTACAAGAAATCACCGAACGAACACCTGATTGCTTCTCTCCACTTTCCAGAGTCAAGGAAAATCCCCGATTTTGTCGACAAACTACCACTCAATATGTCATCCCCATTTCGGAATACAGCCTAGCTGTAAATGGGTATTTTATGCTTAACAAGTACTAGGATAAAATTATACGACCATTAACATGGATAATGATTTTTGTTCTAGGCGTGGCAAGTATTTTTAACGAAGTATAGGGCAAAAAGAATATTCATTTAATACGTAATTTAATTTGTCCTAGTACTTATAAAAAATGAATTATCATGAAAAAACAATATTCTCACGACATCGGAAATCTGAAACAAAATCGTATCATGAATTTCCAAATCGGATTAATCATCGCCTTATTATTGGCTATTTTTTCGATTAATTA
>JAHDDR010000070.1:6239-20801 GCA_020629255.1 Saprospiraceae bacterium
AAGAAGAACCTATTGGTTTTGCTTCCCACATGCCCATGTTCAAAATGTGTAAAGGAAGCACTGACAATGAACGGGAATTAAAAAAATGTTCTGATGAAGCTATTATTTCTTTTATCAGTAAAAAAATAAAATACCCAGCTATTGCTCGGGAGCAAGGAGCAACAGGAACAGCTGTAGTAAGATTCGTTGTAGAAAAAGATGGTTCCATGACCGATTTTAAAATTGTTAAAGATCCTGGATATGGGCTGGGGGAAGAAGCTTTACGCATTGCCAAGAAATTACCAAAATGGGAACGCTCGGGTTCTATGAAAGGAAGAAAAGTAAGGGTTTATTTTAATTTGCCCATTCGCTTCGAATTAAAAGGATAATCATGAGAGTTCTTTTTTTATCGCTTGCTGGGAGTATGGTTTTATGGATGATTTTTGGCGTCTGTACATTTTCAGAAACATTGGAATATCAACCGACTGTTTTTGAAAAAGATAGTATTCCCGATTCAAAATCAGATCGGATTTCGATTTCCAGAAAACCCCGGGCTCCTCTTTTTAAATATTGCAATAAGAAAAAACAGGTTTGGGAAAAAGAAAATCAGAATTGTTCCAACGAGCATTTAATCCAATACATTTCAGAAAATTTCAGGTATTCAAAAGCGACTTGTAGAGATTGCCAGGGTTTGGCTGTCATCAAATTATTATTGGAGACAAATGGAAAAATAAAAGATTGGGAAATCATAAAGCTCCCTTGCGATTGCTTGAAAGGGGACATTGATGCCTTCATACAAAAAATACCATCATTCGAATTTGTTCCTGATGGTTCCCAATTCCAAGATATACAATTTTTTCATTTGTCGATTCGATTTAGCTTAGATTAAAATTCATTAAGATTGACGGAAAATCGGTAGTTTTTCGACTATGAAAAGAGTGGACTCAAAGGAGTACCGCTCTTTTCTTTTTATATTTGCCTCAAAATAAATTTACAGCGATGAAATTTTATTCCTTCTCTCTTTTATATTTATTGATTTTCTTTCTCTCTTCTTGCGGAAATAAATCTGGTGAAGAACAGATTATAGTTCTAGGCGGTGCTTCTATTCCCGTCATGAAAACAGAAAAAGCAAGGAAAGCGAAATTGAGTTTCGATTTAATTGAAATTATTCGAAAAAAAGACAATCTGGATGCCATCGTACTCATTACGAACAAATCGGATGATGCAGAAGTAAAATATCTCCGAGAAGAAATGGCCATTACAGATAATAATGGATACATTTACAAAGCTCAAAAAACAAATGTAGAAGGCATCGATCAGCTCCGTAAAAAAGAATTCGTCCCCATCCCCAAAAATGGAAAAATAAAAACCATTCTCTCCTTCGATAACATTCGGGATGACGCCTCAGATGGAACCTTATTTTTCAAAGGAAAACTGAATCGAAAAAAAGAACACAATTTTACTATCAAATTCAAGAAAGTACCGCTTGTGAATAATTAATTTTTCTAATGTGATATAATAGACTTTATTACGAATAATTGATTATAGGCAAATGGATCTTTTGTAAAACCTACTGCGTTATTTCCCTTAACCGTAGCTAAGGCTACGATTTTCGGAAAATGCCTTGTATATTTTCAAAATCTCTAATTTCCCTTCCATAAAAAACGATTCGGAATAAAGTCTAATAGAAACTATCTCAAAATAAATTATTCCTCCAGCTGCATACTACCAAATTGATATCTATTCCAGTGCTTATTGGATTTCCCCAAAATAAATTTATTTCCTTTTCCAAAGGAAAGAGCTGGGATAAATGCATCTTTCGTTGTAAAGAACAAGGTTTGTTTTTCTTCCATTCTGCCTTCTTCATTAACGATACAATATTGAGTGTACATTTTCCCGTGTCCGTATTTTTTATTTTTAGTTTTTGTCGGATTTTTATCCCGATTCATAATATCATTAAATAATAGATATATCTTATTACCTCGTTTATAATAGCAATAAGAGGTACGCACTTTTATTTGGTCTGTAAAACTTTTTTCTATTTTCTCAACATGAATCAATTCTCCATCTTCAGAAAATCTAGGAATTACGATTTCATCTGTCATATAAAATGTCAAATAGACATTAGAACTGCTGTAGGATTTAGTATAAGTTCTTTCTGCCAAAAAAGAAAATGTTCCATCAGGGAAAGCGATTTGATCTTTAATAATGAAATCAGAATCTAAATTCGTTTTACCTTTTTTACTCAAGCCTAAGAGAAATTTACTTGAGAATGGAAAAGTTTTCAACTCTAATGCTCCCGATTCAAAGTTAACTGCACCTGTAAACATACCACTATGATCTTCATTATTTTCTCCTAAAGCATAGAATCCATTAAGCATGATATTCCCTTCCTCATTAGTATGAATATTCCAATCAGTGATGAACTTCCCATCATCTACTCCTATATTTATTTTTTTTGTTTCCGTTGCTGTCATGTAAAAAAACATAGGCTCGCAATTAGAATTACTTTGGTCATCAATTTTATCACAATAATTAGAATAAAGTAAAACATTACCATTATTGGCAATATTAAAATCCCTTAAATGATGGTTGCCCGCTTCCCTAGGAATATCGAATATTTTTTCCCAAACCAATTCCATGTTTTCATTAAAGACTAAGATGCTGTATTTTTCATCTTTCTTTTTATTTTTTGTAGGGAAAGCATGTGCGAAAAGAATGAACTTCTTATTTTCGCTCATTTTATAATGTTTAAATTCTGTACTCCCTAAATTAAATACAACGTTTCTGAAAACAAAAGATGAAGACTTGACTTGAGTTTCAAATGTTTTTTTAAACACCGTTTTGGCATTCCCCATTTCACCGTTACTTAAATTTATCGTTTGTAAAGAAACAGGGTTATTCCTATAATCCAACGAATATGCAAATGATTTCGAACTTGTATGAATAAAACCTGAAGGTTCCACGTTCTTTTTCCCATGTTTAAATCCAAGAGTAGATTTACCTTTTTTATTGTGATCAGAATCAAAGCTGACAACTTTACTTTCTTTTTTATTTGGATCTAAATTCAGGGAATAAAATTCACCAGTTTTATTGGCTAATTTTATGGGATAGCTAGATGGCATCCCACCTTTTTCATAACTAGTCCCCCATTGAACTTCTTGTGCAATTGAGGAAATAGATAGAATTAAAAATAAGAATATGAAAAAAATAACACTTCTCATGCCGTTTGTTTACTTTATGGATTAATTTATCTTTTCAAATATATAATGATAGAATTAAAAAATGTGTGTAAAGGGACTGATTTCGCCTTCTGATCTTTATTCAGAGATAAAGAATTAACAAGTATTCGTTTAGAATTGAAGAAAACTCTAGAGTGAGTACCTATATAGTGGTATTATATCTATTAGAAATCGAAGGAAACAGCTCTTGTTCCCAAGCCTGGAGACATGGAATTATCATAATTGACCCAATCGTCTGTAAACCTTCTGGCTAGCTCTTTTATGATGATAACTAAGTACTTAAAAATGAAACAAGAACGAATTTCAAGAAATACAGTTATAAATTTTTCGTGGATTTCTTTTGAATTTGGGGTTAAAGCCAATACCCGCCCCTCTAAAGTAAAATTTCCAAAACAGCGATTATATCAAATTTTTACACCGTAAAATTTTGATTCATCAAAATAATTATTATATTGTAGCTGTAGAATACAAAATCTTATTTCACCCAAAAGGTTAAGAAAAAGAACAATAAGAAGTGATATTAGATGAAAAGGAAATAAATAGTAATTGGTGGGCGAAGTGTTTCATTGCCATAATGATGTTACTGGGATGGCTCACTACAAGCGTTCTTATTGCTTCCATCCTTTATACCATCCTGCCTAATTCCGATGGTTTCATCTTAGGATGCCTAATTGTATTATTATTTCTAACTATAGGTTTGATTCTTTCCATCAAAATCATGAATGATGATACGGGTATTGATATAATGCCCGGTGTATTCTCCTGCAATTTTGGTAAAGGAACCGTCCAAGTAGATCGACCGATAAAACCGAAGGAATAAATTTTCAAATTTAAAATGATTAAGTATGCTAAACGAACAGGTACGTACCATTATGAGAGGCAATCCCATTGTTGTCAGTCCGGAAGATAATGTGAAAGAGGTTTCGGAAATGATGGTCAGGAAACGCCTCCAACAATTACCCGTGGTAAATGACAAGAATCATCTTGTCGGCGTTATTACGGCTTATGATCTTTGGCGGAATTTGCTGGGAGACAAAAAAGGAGGAAAAACAGTTGGTGATGTCATGACAAAATCTGTTCTTAAAATTTCTCCTAAGGATAAAGTAGGGACAGCAGCAGAATTGTTCATCGACCAACGCTTCAAAACCATTCCTGTCGTCAATTTAAGGAATGAACTAAAAGGAGTCATCACTGCCTTCGATGTTATCCGGCATTGTTATAAAAAGGAATATCCCAATCCTATTCTGTATAGAGAAAAATTAAAGGATTAAAACAAGGTTTTCCTTAGATATTTGAAAAGCAATTTCCAAGCACTCAGTTTGGGGTTGGGTTCGATTCCATCACCCATTCTACGCATCTGTTCGGAATACCATGCAATATCTAAAAAACCCATTTGGTCAATTTTCTTAATTCCCGTAGTGGTTTTCGGCAAATGGACTTCTGTACGAGTGCCATCTAATAATTCTTTCGCCAAAAGAGGATAAACAGCAAAGGGGCGGGCAATGCCCACGAAATCAAGTTCATTATTCTCGATGGCCGAAGACATGGCGTCCAAGGTTCGGAAACCACCCGTCAAAAGCAAAGGAACGGAGGTACGTTTTCTGGCTTTAATGATAAAGTCGGCAAAATAGGCCTCCCTTTTTTTTGTACTCTCTTTTTGCTTGGCTCCCATCATCGCCGCCTTTTCATAGGTTCCCCCAGAAATTTCAATCATGTCCATTCCTTCTGCCGAAAGCATATCTATCACTTCCAAGGATTCTTCTTCGGTAAATGCCCCTCGTTGGAAATCGGCAGAATTGATTTTAATCCCTAACGGGAAATCTTTTCCGACTTTCTTTCGGATATTCCGATAAATCTCTAAAACAAACCTAGCCCTATTTTCTAGGGAGCCGCCCCACTGGTCGGTTCTCAGATTGGTTCGGGTAGAAAGAAATTGGCTCACCAAATAGCCATGTGCTCCGTGAATCTGTACACCTTTCCATCCTGCATTTTTAGCTGCCAATGCCGTATTTCCGAATCCATCAATAATTTTCCAAATCTCTTCTTCTTTTAAAGGACGAGGTTTAGAAAACATGCCTTTCATCATAGGCAGTTGTACATCGGAAGCACTCACCAATTCCTTATTAATTTTAGGAGCTTGCCGCCCTGGATGATTAATTTGCATCCACAGATGAGAACCATTTTTCTGGGCTTCTTCCGCCCACTCGGATAATTCTTTATGGTAGGTATCATCTTCGATGATGACATTTCGAGGTTCTCCCCTTGCCTTTCGATCCATCATTACATTTCCGGAGATAAGAATACCCGCTCCTCCCCTCCCCCAATGTTCATATAGACGTATCAATCTATCTGAGGGTTGTCCTCCCCTATTCGCATTGTTTTCACTCATCGCCGATTTGACGATCCTATTGGGGATCGTAACTCCACAAGGCAAGGTAAAGGGTTGTTGGAGGGTATCTTTAGATGGCATGGTTTCTTGATTTTATTCTGTTGATAGGTAAAACTAACAAATTTGTAAGGACTAATTAAAAATCACGTGAGCTAAGGATAATAAAATACCGTATAAAATTATTAATCAGTCGCTTATTGCTCTGCTGTCCTTTTGTCTTGATACAAAAGGACCCAAAAATCAAGGCTGTGAGTCTTTCTTTACGCTGAAACAATTTGTAAATACTAAATTCAAAAAAACTCGCATCAGCTCCATTTTTCACTTAACCATTAGAAGCGCAAAACGGACTGTTCTCCTGTTTACTTGATTTTTTGCTCAAACAGTTTTGAATTTTTAACGTATTTCCTGCTTTGTTTCAGCTAAAAGTCTCAAGGCCGAAAGCAGTTAAAAATCTTTCCTATTCCTTAATTACTAGGACAAAATTAAAACACTTATTACATGAATGTTCTTTTTATCCTAGTATTAGCTCAAATTAAACATCAGCTTTTATCCCCATACATTTTCTGAAGACTTTCTGTCATCATCTGATATACTTCTTGATACCCATTGTATTGTTCCAAAAACTTCAAATGCCTTTGGATGGTTTTTTCATCTCCTCTGATGGCGGGTCCGGTTTGCATTTCCTTTGCCGGAAACATGGATATTTTTTTGGATGTTTCCTGAATCAAGGGAATTAGGATTTCCATAGGAAGTTCTTCCTTACGGAGGATGTCTTCGGCAATACTGTACAAATGGTTCGAAAAATTATTAACCATCACAGCAGTCACATGAATTTTAGCCCTTTGCTCATCATTGATCAGGTAAACTTTAGAACTCACCGTTTCCGCCAATTGGAACAAACGGTTTTTCATGAGTTCTTTATTTGAATCTACCAAGATGGGAATGTTCAGAAAATCCGCCATCCTATTGATAGAAAAGGTTTGTAAGGGGTAAAATACACCATAATTATTGAAGTGGGGAGCTAAGACATCGCTGGGCGTTGAACCCGAGGTATGAACCACCCAAGTATTACCGGGTAGTTTTTTCCGCATCTTTTCTGCTACGGTGGCTATGGCATCATCCTTTACGGCAATAATATATAATTGGGCATCGGGTTGAAGGGAAGAAATATTATCTATGGGAACAGCTCCAATGATTCTTGAAACCCGAACCGCCTTATTGGTCTGCCTACTGAATATCTGCGAAATCTGATGCCCGACTTCTTTCAGCCTCTGACTTAGATGATAACCGACATTACCGGCACCGATGATTGAAATTTTCATGTTGTTACTATCTTACCTTTTTTTGAGAATCAGCCCATGATTCTTCTGAACATCGCTATCAATATTCCTAGCAACATTAATACCGAACCAATCCAAAATAGATTGATCCCAGGAAAAACAATAGCTTCTAGCACAATATACTGGCTGGACGGGACTTCTTCAGCAATTCGTAAGGTGATTTTTTCTTGTTTGGATGCTGCCTTTGCCACCAAAATAGTAATGTTCTGATCCTTAGCATTGATATCGCCAATCTTGAAATGGAAACCTAATTCCTTTACTTCGTCCTTGATGTTATACGGAACCCCCTCCCGAATGAAATAAATCGGTTTCCCAGTATATTTTTTCCCTTCGTATTCAAAATCCAAAATGGCATTGAAGGCTTTGTCTCCTTCTTTCGCTCGATAACTCGGATGGCTGGGCTGTGTACCAAATCCACTAAATGTAATCGTGGTATTCTTATGACGGAAAGTCCCTCCTTTTTCCACCACAAATTTCTGATATTCCAATTCATCTTCTCGGGTAAAGGCTTCATCAAAAATATCTGTAGTTAATTTTACTTTGAGTGCAGACTCCGGAAGGTATTCGGGAAAACGTAGAATTTTTGCTCCCCGAATCACCGCGACCGGACATATTTTATAAATTTTATCTTTTTCCTTATCCTTTAATTCGATTTGGACACCCAAAGGAAAATCGCCTTCCATCGGAACATAATCCAAATGCGTTGGATTCATATCCAATTCTATGATTTTGCCCTCATAATTTTGAGTCGAAAAAGTATCTCCCACCATTACAACGTGGTCTACATAGCCCAAGGAGTCTTCTTGCTGCTTGGCATATTCGGGATCCGTTTCTGCCCTCGGTAATGATGCGACATGGGTAAACACATCCTTGCTCAAATAATGCTTGGTAGAAGGATTGGATGCGGCTACCTTCTGAAAGGTCTTTTCATAAATAACATTGGGATACAAATCGAATTCTTCAACGATTTTACCATCGTTTTTCATATCCCGTTTCTTGTAATTTACCGTAAAGGTTCTGTTGAATCCTTCTATGGTATCTTTTACATAGGTGACCTCATACCCTTTCATGAGCATGGGTTTATTTTTAATCAGAAGAATATTTTTTGCATAGTCCTCATCGGTAAATCCTTCTATGATTCCTTTTTGTACAAAAGTATTGGTAGAAATATGGTGCTGGTTCAAACCCGACACAATGGAACCGATAATCATCAAACCAAAACCCAAATGGGAAAAGGCAGATCCGGCTAATTTAATATTCCCTTTAATGGTCGTTATCAGATAATCCAAATTAGAAACTACAGCAAACCAACATCCGAATGCCAATACATAATATTGCCAAGCATACATTTGAATCATTTGTGCCGAGAGGATGGTCAAGACCAAAGCCAACGACACAGCTATTGCCATGTGGATTGAGAATTTTTTCCGCCATTTATCAAAATGGGTTTCCCTATAACGCATGAATTGCGCCATCCCTGAAAATAATCCAATAAATAAGGCAACCCACATTTGGAATTTGTTGTGGTGTGCGACTGCATCTGCTGGAGCTGCCCGATGCCAAGAAGTATAATCTCCTCCTGTCATCCATCCGAAACCATCCAATATTTTATTGTACACCGGAATGGAGGTTGTCATGGAAATCAATAAAACAGAAATTAAAAAAACCAAGGAACCGATGAACATCCAAAATTCTTTGGAGTATAAAGATTCTTCTTTTTCGGGTACGGGGATTTTGGAATTGTTCTTAAAGAACAGGTAAAGGGCGATTCCAATAAAAAGGAATAATCCCAAAATCAAATGCCATTCTAAGCCTAACTCAGTGAAGGCATGGACGGAGGTATCTCCTAGTACACCACTACGGGTAAGGAAGGTTGAATAAAATATCAATACGAAAGAAAAAAGATAGAATAAAAAGGTCGACTTTATGGATTGCCCCGTCGCATTCGAGACTAAATTCATATGTATTCCTGCCAAGAGTAGAAGCCAAGGAACCAAGGACATATTTTCTACCGGATCCCAAGCCCAATACCCTCCAAAACTCAAAGCCTCATATGCCCAAGCTCCTCCCATGAGGATACCTGTTCCCAATAGAGTTCCGGAGAACAATGCCCAAGGAAGAACAGGTTTGAGCCATTCGGTGTATTTTTTCTTCCAAAGTGCCGCCGCTGCATAACAGAACGGTATGGTAACAGAGGCAAAACCCAAAAATAAGGTCGGTGGATGGATCGTCATCCAATAATTTTGTAATAATGGGTTGAGTCCACTCCCTGATAATTTGCTCACATAATCTGCCTGAGCGAACAAGGGAGCCTCGGGCATGGTATCCCTTAACAAGAGGAATGGATTGAGCCCTATTTTGGTATCTCCAATATATATGCCTAGTAAGAACGAAGCGAGTATGGCTTGCACCACACAAAGAAACATCATGACTCCATTTTCCCATTTCCTATTTTTAGGAGACAGCAGTACCATTCCTAAAATAACATGCCAGAACATCCAAAGTAAGAAACTACCTTCTTGCCCTTCCCAAAAAGCAGAAAGGATGTAACTCATGGATAAATCATCGGAAACATGATTGAAAGCATAGGCATACTCATAATACTTGTTGATCATGAGATAAAAAATGAGCCCTATAATTACAAATACACTGATGCCATGAAACAAGAAGGCATACCTTCCCATTTTTTTCCAGGTTTGGGCTTCCCTTAATTCGCTTCTTTTTTCAGCAAAGAAATAAGAAATGACGGCTAAGGTTGCCGCCATAAAGTTGGTTATAATGAAAAAATGTCCGAGTTGTCCGACCCAGAGATGTTCTCCGATATATTCGATTCCGTCCATGTATTATTTCAGCACGATGAGTAATGTATACCTTGAAAGGCAAATGTAAACTTGTTATTTATAAATTAAAGTTCGCTTCTTACAAAAATTTCTTCATCCTTATATTTGGATGGGCATTTCAATAGCATGTCTGTTGCCACAAAATTTTCTCCGACCATCTTTCCCGTCAAAACTATTTTTTCGGATTTATTGAAATCTTGCGGTTTGGCGGCATTCATAACCACCCGCCGCTCGTTGTTTTCGGCATCTTTCATGTGGAAAGAAAACAGATTAGGGTCTTCTTCCGGGTTATAGACCACCGGTTTGTCTTTAGATAAAACACCTACAACTTTGACCAACTCATCTGGTGTTTTTTCAGAATCTTCGAAGGTGCTATAACGACTCATATCCCCAAAAGCATTGAACAAAGCAAAAATTCCAATCGCGATAATAATAATGGCAATGATGTGTCCCCTTTTCATATAATTTCGATTTTAGCTCATCTTAACACTACAAAGATGAATTTGATCACAAAATTATGTTTTTTTGTAGTAGTATGTAATTTAATCCCATAATAAGAATCGATTTAAGGCATTATAAATGCCTTAAATCCATATTTAGGATACTATTTTCCATCTTTATGTTGCACGAAGCGGTTATAGAATTAAAAAATTGTACGATTTCCCAAGCAGATTATCAGGTCTTGAAGGATGTCAATTTGACCATTGCCCGAGGAGAATTCATTTATCTCGTGGGTAAAACGGGAAGTGGTAAATCTTCATTTCTCAAAACCTTGTATGGTGCTTTGCCCCTTACTTCGGGAGAAGCTTTGATCTGTGGAGAAAATCTCAACAAATTAGATTGGACGAATATTTCTCAGTTAAGAAGAAAAATGGGTATCGTTTTCCAAGATTTCAATTTATTGACGGATAGAACCGTGGACGATAACCTTATGTTTGTTTTGAAGTCGACCGGATGGACGAATAAGACAAAAATGAAAGCCAGAATTGATGAAGTATTGGACGCCGTGGGCCTGAAAGGAAAAGGATGGAAATCTCCGCATCAATTATCGGGGGGGGAACAACAAAGGGTGGTAATTGCCCGGGCTTTATTGAATGAACCCTTGCTTATTTTAGCGGATGAGCCAACCGGGAACCTCGATCCAGAAACGGCCGATGATATCGTAAGGCTGATTCGGGAAGTGAGCCAAAAACAAAAAGTATCCGTTATTTTTGCAACCCACAATTACAACATTCTTGAAACCTATTCGGGTAGAGTGGTACGATGCCAAAATGGTCGGCTACTTGATGAAAAAAACCATTTGGTTTAATATAACACCTTATTCTTTCGCCGGAAACTTAACAATGGTGAACCAATAATCCTGTAAAGTCTGGATAACTTGTCCGAATTGTTTGAAATCGACAGGTTTTCGAATATAGCTACTGGCTTGTAGTTTATAACTCTTTAATATATCCTCATCAGCATTGGAGGTGGTGAGAATAATAACGGGAATCATTTTCAAATCATCGTTTTGCTTGATGTCTTCCAATACTTGCTGACCATTCATTTTGGGCATATTGAGATCCAAAAGGATAAGGTCGGGACGGGGAGCATCTTCGAAACCATTTCTTTTGTATAAAAAATCCAAAGCATCCAGGCCGTTTTTAACGACATGGAGACGGTTCATGATTTTTCCTTTTTCGAAGGCTTTTTTGGTCAGGATAATATCCCCTTCATTATCTTCGACGAGTAAAATTTCTACAGGTAGTCCCATATTATATTCTATTAAAATTGATGTTTTCCTCAATGCTTTGATATTGAAAATAGTGCAATTTATAAATTAATTTTGATTATAGTCTCGCAATCAAGTCTATTCTATTTCTAAATTCTTTTGTATTGAAAAATGGAAAGTTGTTCCTGTTCCCATTTCAGAATTTATTTTTATTTCTCCGTGATGATGTCCTATTACTTTTTTACAAATAGATAAACCAATTCCTGTGCCAGAGTACTCTTCTTTTCTATGGAGTCGCTTGAATAAGTCGAAAATTTGTTCTTGATATTGTTTCTCGATACCAATTCCATCATCCTTTATACTAAACCACCAATGGGTTGGCGTTTCCTTGTATTCTATTTTTACCGTTGGATGTTCAGTATGATTGAATTTTATACCGTTATTAATCAAATTATAAAAAACCATGCCGATTTGATTGGGTATACATTTTATGACAGGCAACTTATCCACGTTAACATCAACATTCTTAGAACGGATGAGTAAAGATAAATCCGAAATTTTTTCTTCGACTACTTTATTTAAATCCACTTCTTCGATTTTCAATCCTTTCCTTCCGACTCTCGAATATTGTAAAAGTTCTTCAATTAGGGAAGACATTCTTGTTACGCCATCTACGGCAAAATTGATATAGCTTTTCCCTGTTTCGTCTACTTGTTCTTTATATTCATCCTCTAGTAATTGAACAAAATTGCCGACCATCCTTAAAGGTTCTTGCAAATCGTGTGAAGCGGCATAAGCGAATTGTTCCAAATCATTATTGGATCTCATTAATTGTGCATTGGTTTGTTCTAAAGATTGTGTCCGTTCTTTTATTTTTTGTTCTAAAGAATTATTGAGTATTGATAATTCTTTTTTAGTTTTCTCTAAATCATTAATATTTTTTGTTTTTTCATTTTCATACACCCAAACCGTTCCACAAAAAGCTGTGATAGTCAATATTCCAACAATTAAAAAATAATTAGCATCTCCAATTTTTGCCCCCTCTACATAAGTAATTCCATATTGAGTTTCTAGAACGTAATAAATAATATAAATAAAAACCAAAACTAAAGACCAAAAAATACCGGCTCTTTTTCCTGCTAATAAAAAAGCAGTAATGGGAGCAATGATGCAAAACAATAAATCCATAGAGTAGAGTCCTCCACTTTTAAGGCTAAGGCTCCCTATCACTAATAATATCAAAACAGCAATGGCATTACCTCCTATCGCCATTGACCCTGTAAAATAAAACAAAGCAGAAATCATTGCCAATAACAATGCTGATGTTCCAAAAGGTAAATCCGTATCTATTGACAATGTCACACACGCAATATAAGACACAATTAAGACCAACCAGAACACTCCTAAAAACGACAATAATATCCTTGCCTTCCGACGAAGGCTTTCTTCTATTTTTAATTTATCCGGAATAAAATAATCTAATATGGGAATTTTCCTTATCATTTAACTCAAAAGGGCGATTCATTAAAATTTTATAAATTTATTCCATTTGTTTGAATTCTTTAATAATTGAGAATTTAAAAACCGAACCTTTCCCTATTTCGGATTCTATTTTTAATTCTCCTTGATGGTGTTCAATGATTTTTTTACAAATGGAAAGACCAATTCCGGTACCGGAATAATCTTCTTTAGCATGCAATCTTTTGAATAATTCAAAAATTTGTTCTTGGTATTTTTTCTCAATTCCAATTCCATTATCTTTTACACTAAACCACCAATGAGTTGGTGTTTCATTATAATTGATTTCTATTTTCGGATTTTTAGAATGATTGAACTTAATCCCATTATTAATCAAGTTATAAAATACCATTCCTATCTGACTCGGAATGCAATTTATTGTAGGAAGTTGTGGAAAGTCAATTTGTACATTTTTATTTTTTATTAAAAGAGACAAATCTGATATTTTCTCGCCCAAGACTTTATTCAGATCTGTCTTCTCTACTTCAAGTCCTTTCCGGCCTACTCTCGAATATTGTAACAATTCTTCAATCAGAGTAGACATTCTAGTTACGCCATCTACTGCAAAATTGATGTAGGATTTTCCGGTCGCATCCACCTTATCTTTATATTCTTCTTCTAGGAGTTGGACAAAATTTCCTACCATCCGCAAAGGTTCTTGTAAATCGTGGGATGCTACATATGCAAACTGTTCCAAATCGGAATTTGAACGTTGCAGCTTGACGTTAGAGTCTCGTAAAGATTTTGTTCTTTCTTTTACAACACCTTCCAATTCTTGATTATAATTTTCCAATAATTTTCTTTTGCTTCCTAATTCAGCAATTAATTTTGTTTTCTCGTTTTCATAGATAAACATAACTCCCAAAATCATAAAAAACAAAAACAGCAAAGATGTAATATAATAATTAGGGTCAAATATCAAAGAGTCTTTCACATAAGATTCGGTAGCATTAATTTCCAAATAATACAAATACCCTAGAGCCATCATTGTCATACTAGACCAAATCAATCCAGTCCATTTATTACCTGCAAAAAATGCCAATACGGGCCCTAACAACAACCAAAGTGCATCATCAGAAAATAGCCCACCTGTATATAAAGAAACTGGAAATAAAAAGATAAAAACCAACATTCCTAATAGATGACCTGACAAATAAAAAGAGCCTTTTTTTCTGAAAACAAAAAGAGATAGCACTGTAATAAGTAATGCCATACCATATGGAAATTCATTACTGGATGATAAATTCCTTGTTGAAATCCACATGGCTAAAATTAGAATAGAAACAAAAATAAAAATAAAAATCACGATAATAGCTTTCCTTCTATTTCCTGTATCATTTTTAAATTTTTCAGGAAGAAAAAAATTTATCAATTGATTTATTTTTGTTTTCATTCATTTTATCTTAAAAAAACAATATACTTTATTTTTTAGGAATAGTGAAATGAAAAACACTTCCTTTTCCTAATTCTGATTCGAACCAAATTTTACCACCATGCAAATTGACTAATTTCTTACAAATAGCCAACCCTACACCACTCCCAT
>JAHDDR010000071.1 GCA_020629255.1 Saprospiraceae bacterium
ATAAAAGGATGATGAAAATATATCGGGTGGATGCGTTGAAAAAATGAGTTTAAATCTTCTTTATTTCTTCTTTGATATAGGTGTCAAAATTGTTTTTATGTATATTTAATTTTTCTTTTAATAATCTGAAAAAAGCTTCATCCGTCTTGCCATATTGAAGGGCTTCGAAAATGCCTTTCATTCCTTCTTTTTCATGAATTTTTTTACAAATAAATCCTCCGATAACATAACGAAAGTCTGTCATGTGTTCTCCGTTAGGGATATCGATGGCCAATTTAGAAATATCACTTAAATCATAGTCAGGTTCTTTTTCTAGAAATATTTTTAATTTTTGAAGATGCCAATCTAAATCATATCCCGTGCTCCCTCCGAGGAAAGTCGCCAATCCTTCATCAATCCATTTGTGGTATGTTTTTTTGTATTTTGATGTGTATAAGTGTACTACTTCATGAGGGTAGTATGCAGAATTATTTCCAGCGTAAATTATCATGTTATATAAGTCAGCCATTCCTCCCGTCTGAACAGGTTGTAGCATCCGTGGCATAAAATCATATCCCCAAACTTTTATGATTTCCCTTCCAGTATTAGAAACAAAATAATCGAAGGTGAGCGGTTCACTTTCAAATTTGTTGGCCAACTCCAAATTAAATTCATTCATTCTTTTTGCTTCTCCTTCGTTAAAATTATGAACAGGATGAATATAGTAATTGATGTTTCCTACAGATTTCCTTTCCCATATGTTTTTGTAATAACTAGAACTATTGACTAATTTGAATGAACCATCTATTTTTTTAGCAAAAATGGAAACGATATAATGTAAATTAATTTGTTCTGTACTATCGGTTACACTAGTGAACATGCTTTTTAATTCGTAATGATCATTCTCCACAGGATAGATACCTAAAATTGTATTTTGGATTTTCTTTTCATTTTTCTCTAATATTTTCCTCATGTTTAATTGCAGGAGGAAATAATCAGGTATCATCATGTCTTCATGACTCCAATAAGAACTATTGCTGGAAAAATATGAACCAGAAGATAAATAATCTCCCCATAATTGGATAATTTCTTTCTCGTTTTTCCCCTCAGCGTTTTCGACTGTTTTATTAATGTGGAAAATGAAACCTTTTTCTTGGATGATCTCTTGTTTTTGTTCGATTTCAGAGGTACAATGAGCAAAAAACAAAATGGATGAAAATAGAAATATTGTAATTTTCATGTTTTGAATTTCTAAGAATTTTTGTAATAAGGACTAAGGGGCAAGGTGCAAATAAAAATAATTTACAACAAATTATTTTTTATGGCATAAATGGCTAGTCCGACAGAGCTTTTTACCTTAAGTTTTTTTAATAAACGTTTTCTATATGTATCAATGGTGTGTGTGCTAAGATTTAATTCATCGGCGATTTCAAAAGTTGTTTTTTCTTGTGCTATTTTTTGAATGACCTCTTTTTCCCTTTCGGTTAATTCAATTTTATCATTTTTTAAATGATAAATGCTTTTTAAATCTTTTATGCTTTCTCTTGATTGGAAATAATCAGCAATGTCTATACAATAAATGAGTGTTAGGGATGCTTCGCCAATAAAAGAAAATTCTACGGCTTTAGCAGAGAAAAAAATATCGTGCCACGTGTTGTTGTGTTTTTTTACCCTTACAACAGAACTGAAAATTTCTTCGGGGTGAGCCAAGAAAAAATTTGCGCTCTTTGGGATAATATCAAGGTTGGAAGGGTGGAGTATTTTTCTGTAGAATTCAAAGCTACTCAATTGGGTAAGGTCGATATTCTTGTATCCTAAAAAATCCAGGGCTTTGTCGTTGAAATATACCGGAGCATAAGTTTTAAGGTTAGAAAGAACAATGAATCCATCAAACAATAGATCCAATTCTTTTACATGGCTGAGGTCGCCATTCTGAATGACTTTTAATTTCAAGTTATTGGTCTCAACCTGAGATAATAAATCTTCGAGTTGTGAGTGGATAGTTGGCATGTTATGGATTTGTTGGTATCCAAATATAAGGAAAAATAATAAATTTATCCCTCATTCCTTAATGCCCATCCTTCCTGTGTCATCTATCCTATGAAGAAAAATATCTAAATTGTTTTCTTTCCAATATTCATCTACCGCTTTTCTGCACCCTTCCCAATGACCATAATCGTCAATAATTAAAACCCCCTTGTTCTGTAATAAAGGAAATAAATGTAATAATTCATGCCGGGTAGATTCGTACCAGTCGGTATCTAAACGCAAAAGGGCCATTTTATTTTCGGGCGATTTTTCAGGTAAGGTGTTTTCTACTTTTCCTTTTATATATATAATTTGATTAGAAGGTAAAGAGGTGCGGGTCATGTTTTTTTTCACGTCAGTTAAATCGGCTAAACACCAAACAGAATTTTCTTTGTCATTTATTCCTTTTGCCATTAAATCGATGCTATTTTTTCCATAAGCATCAATATCCCATTGTGTAGGTTCCGACATCCCTTCGAAGGTATCATATAAATATAATTTTCGATTTCTGATGTTTCGATTTTCCAACATATAGGCAATGAGCATAGAACTGCCTCCCCGCCAAACACCACATTCTACAAAATCGCCGGGAATCTTTTTTGCCAAAACATAATTTACAGCTTGGTACAAAGCATACATCCGTTCTACCGAAGTCATCGTGAAAGGATGGCAGACGTCGTAAATGTCCCAAAATTCTTTTTCCTTCATATCCGGATAACGGGCATCAGGACTGCCACCTTCTTCTATTTTATGAATAGAATAACCTAATTTTAAAAATATTTTTTTTAATATTTTTTTCATCCATGCAAAGATGCGAATAAATTAAAAACCGGATGCAATATCAGTCTGATTCTGCATCCGGTTCTAAATAAAATAATCGTAAAAAATTACAACATATTCTTCAACAAAAACTTCAATTTACTATAATTCTTCCCCCAAGGAGCATACCGCACATCCAAATCTATAGAAGGAGATTTATGTAAGACACTTTTATTATGGGAAAACGTATCAAAAGAAGCTTCACTATGATAGGCACCGATACCACTTTCACCCACTCCTCCAAAAGGTAAGTTCGGGTTCCCGATATGAACCACCGTATCATTCACACAACCACCTCCCGAAGGGCATTCTTTTAAAACCCGATCACTTAAGGAAGTATCTTTTGTGAAAATATATAAGGCAAGCGGTTTTTCTCCTGCATTGACAAAATCAATGGCTTCGTCAATACTATCATATTCGATGACGGGAATAAGAGGACCGAAAATTTCTTGTTGCATAATGTCATCATCCCGGGTAACGCCATCCATAATGGTAGGAGAAATATATTTGTCCCCTCTATCCGTTTTTCCTCCAAAAATAACTTTCTTTTGATCAATTAAAGAAACCAAGCGATCAAAATTCCTTTCGTTGATGATGCGACCATAATCTTCACTTTCTTGAGGATTATCGGTATAGAATTGTGTTATCTTTTCTTGGATTTTCTCCAAAAGTGCATCTTTGATATCTTTCTTGACTAACAAATAATCCGGAGCGATGCAGGTTTGCCCTACATTCATGAACTTACCCCAAACAATTCTTCTGGCAGTATTTTCCAAATGGATATTCGAATCCACAATACAAGGACTTTTGCCTCCCAACTCTAAAGTAACGGGAGTAAGGTGCTTGGCTGCCGCCTGATAGACAATACGTCCTACATGGGTGCTTCCCGTAAAGAAAATATAATCCCAACGTTCTTTTAATAAGGCTGTACTTTCCGGAATTCCTCCTTCAACCACAGCAATGTATTCGGGCGGGTAGATGCTCTCAATAATTTCCTTGATAATAGCTCCGGTATGGGGAGCACATTCGGAGGGTTTGCAGACGACAGTATTCCCCGCACAGATCGCTCCGACCAGAGGCGAAAACATCAATTGGAAAGGGTAATTCCAAGGGGCGATGATTAAAACCGTACCATAGGGTTCAGGGTGGATTTTACTCGCTCCCGGTGCAAAAAACAAAGGCGTTTTTACTTTCCGAGGTTTTGCCCATTTGTGGGTTTTGGCAATGGCTTCCTCAATTTCCTTGACCACCAAACCTGTTTCAGTGATGTAAGCTTCAGGTGTGGATTTTTTCAAATCCTTATATAAAGCTTCATGTATGGCATCTTCTCTCGAAACAATGGCTTCTTTGAGCTTTTTGAGTTGTTGTACCCTAAAACTGACATCCAATGTTTTTCCTGATTTGAAAAAACTTTTCTGTGTACTCGTAATTTCAGGAATGAAGGATAGTTTGGGATCTACCGTGACAGGATTCTGCATAACCAAATATTTTTTTAAAGTTAACAACATTATATGACTCAAACAAGTTTATTATACTTCTTAGAATGGTAATGGGTTGGACATTGAGATTAAAAAAATGTTTTTGCTTAGGGCGAAAAGTTAGTTGTTAACAAATCAAGAGGTATAATCGGGAATGGTTTTTGTTCATTTTTCGATGTCACAGATACAAGGAGAACCAAAGGAAACATACCCGTAACCCGATTTTATTTGTGATAGGTATTGAATGATTGGATATCTTTTTTTCTAGTAAGATTTTCATATCCGCCGATACCTTTATATCCCTAGATGCGATATAAATTGTAACAACATGGTTTTTTTAACATTTATAATGAAAGAACCATATTTTATCTTGTTTTTTGTCGGAAAATCGAATATATTAGTAAGCATATCCGGTAAGAAACCAAATAAACTCAAGTATGAAAAAGAATCTTCTTCTTACTTTTTTCATTTTTCTTCTGGGATTTGCTCCCCTAATTCTCTCTGCACAAAGTCAAAATGCTAAGATTGCGTATAATAATGCGGTGAAGGCATATAATGCAAAAGATTTTGTAGGAGGGGCCTCCTTCCTAGAAGATGTAGTGGAAGAATTTCCCGACTTCATTCAAGCACAAAGATTGATAGCAGAGTGCTACAAAGGCATGAAAGACGAAGCCAATGTTCAAAAACACTATACAGCTGTTTTGCAACAGCAGCCCCGCCAACCTAATTTATGGTATAGCTTGGGTTTGTCTTATATCCGAACCAAAGACACAAAAAGAGCTAAAACAGCTTTTGACAAGGTATTGGAATTCAATCCGGCACATGCCAAAGCTCTAAGACAATTATCTTATTTGGGAGAAAATAATAGTACCGCATCAGCCGATCCATTATCTCCAAAAGGAGGGGGTTCTGTTAAGAAAAATAAGAAAGAAGAGACTAAAAAAACTCCAGCAACATCAAATATCTCCTCAGGCAAACCTAATTCGAATTTGTATGCCAAATATGCAAATAAAGGTGTGGGATATTATAATGAGAGACAATTCCAAGAAGCCATTCTGGCTTTTGATAAGGCTTTGGAATATAAAACATCAGCAAAATTGTTGTCTTATGCTGCCCGTGCCAGGATGCACGAAAAACAAGTGGATGAGGCCATCGAATTATTGAAGAAAGCGGTAGCGAAAGATTCTGAGAGCGGAGAATTCCATTATTATTTGTCTAAGGCATATGAGTTGAAGGGTATTGATAATTTGACCGAAAAATATGCTTCTATGGCAAGCAATAGAGGATTTGCCGGTACGGCTGAAGTCTTTAATAGTGAAGCAACCAAACATTATAATGAAGGAATTGATTTCTATCAGAAAAAAAGATATACAGATGCTATACAGGCTTACCAAAGAGCCATCGAAGAAGATCCGAACAAGGCGAAGTATCATTATAATTTGGCCTTGGTGTATATGGAAGTGAACCGCCAAAAAGAAGCAAAAGCCGAATTGGAGGAAGCGTTAGCTATCGATCCCGGTTTCGGTTATGCTTATAAACTAATGGGCGATTATTATTACAACAATAAAAAATACGAAAAAGCAGGTGCATTTTATAGCGATGCGATTGCTTATGGTAATGATACCTATAATGATTATATGAACTTGGGTTATGCTTATGACCGAATGGGAAATCATAAAAAAGCTGTTGAGTATTTCTTGGTGGCTGAAGAAAAAGCTCCGAATCATATTGAAGTGAGGCACACGGTAGCCATGTCTTATTTTAAAGGAAATGAATTTGCCAGTGCCGAGAAAAAATTCTTAGAAGTATTAACTGATGAACCGGAGCACATCCGAACATTATTCAATTTATCTGCAGTTTATGATAGAATTGGCGAATTTGATAAAGGCTTGAAATATGCACATCAAATTATTGAATTGAGACCGACAGACGGAGAAGCATATCATCAAGCGGGTGTCTTGTATGGACATAAAGGAGATTGGAAGTCCAAAGATAAATATATGAGAAAAGCAGCGAGCTTAGGATATAACCACGATCCTTTGACTTATTGATGATAAATTAATTCTTTATATTGCTGGATGGCATTGTGCAATGGGAAATTTTTCTGAGGAGAAATTTCCCATTGTTCATTTTTGGCTTTTTCTAATACGTCTATGAATGAAGGAACATCCATTTTTTCCATAATTAAATATTTTCCACTAACCGTTTCTTGTAAAGCTCCTTTCCCAGATGAAATAATAGGGATGCCTAAGTCTATGGCTTCAACAGCGGTAAAACAAAAACCTTCGCTATAAGAAGGAATAGCGATGCAAGATGAATTTAAAATCAATTGTTCCAATTCGTTTTGTTCCAACTCGGAGAATATATTTATTTTTGAAGTTAATCCATGTTTATTGATGAGGCTAAATATTTTGTTATACATTTTTTTGGGGCGGGTAGGAATGACGATATTGAAAATAGAATTTGGATGTTTTTTGAGGTGTTCTCTAATACTAGGAATAAGAATGTCCAACCCTTTGGAAACGCCTAGTCTGCCAAAATAAGTACAAGTGAAATTTTTAGGAATATTTCTTTTTAAGAATATTTCTTTTTTTTCGATTCCATTATAAATTCGAATTACATTTTTTTCTTTTTTTCCCTGCTGGATTAATTCATTTTTTGTGAAATCGGAAACAGCAATTATTTTATCAAAAGGCAAAGAGAAAATAATTTTTTCGAAAAGAAAAAAAGAAGTTCTTTCCAAGAAATTGAGAAAGGGTAATTCGAACCATAGTTGATTCCAGTGTTCGTGGAAAGTCAAAAATATTTTTTTGCGGTTTATTTTGGCAGCGATCCAAGCGGGTAGGGCAGCTGTGTAGGTGGTGGTGTGGATGAAATCAAATTTTTTGGATTCTTTTAAAAGGCTAGGGAGAACTTTATAAGTAAATTGAAAACGATTTTTACAATCGATTCTTTTTATTTCTACTTGATTTAATATTTCTTCTTGTTTTAGGTTATGATCGAATTGTGTAGTGATGACACAAATTTCGTTCGATTCTGCTGCCAGGGATTCGGCGAGTTGCCGGAATAATTTTTCGGCTCCTCCGATATAGGGGTGATAATGTTCTAGGACAAATAATATTTTCATTCTTTATCCTTTTCTTGTAAAGCTATTTTTCGTACGAGTTCGGTAATTTCTTTTTGTTGTTTTTTCAAGATGGAAAATAACTTGAATTGGAAAAAGAAAATTAATCCGATGCAAAAGAAAATAATGGCATTTACATTGCTCTTAATGCCAAAGAGTTTGGCAATTCTATTAGAAATCCAATCTGGGAAAAGAGCAAATAAAGTGACACAGATCCAAAAGGATAATCCGAGTACCAATTCATATATAGTTGCGTTTCCTTTTCGGAATTTTAAGGAAAGATTAATAATAAATCCTAGAAAACAAGTATTTGGAAAATTCGCAACTCCATATAAAATGATTTAATCGTAAATGATTTTCCACCAATAAGAAAAAATAGTTCGGATGCCTTCTCCTAAACTTTGCCCTTTGCTTAAAGAATACTCAGAATAATGAGTAGTGATTGGCACTTCGTCTATTTGTAGTCCTTTTTTTTCTGCCAGAAGAATCATTTCACTGCAAAACGAAAAATTATCCAAAGTTAACTGGATCGAATGTATGGCTTTTTTATTTAATAAACGGAACCCGGATTGTGTGTCGGTATATTTTTTTTTGCAGTTTAAATTAATAAGGCTGTTGCCAATAAAATTATAAATGTTCCTAGGGAAGGGAGTGTTTTTTTTTTGCTCCATAAAACGACTTCCGATAATAATATCTGCAGGGCTGTTTTTCATGCCTTCTATCAAAAGGCTGATTTCATTGGGGATATGTTGTCCGTCGGCATCCATTAAAATCATGTAGGAAGCGTTTATTTTTTTTGCATATTCGATAGCCGTTTGGCTAGCAGCTCCAGCACCTCTGTTGAGAGGGTGTCGAAGAACGGAAACCTGATTCGAAATGCAGGTTTTGTATGTACTGTCCGTGCTTCCGTCATCAATAACATGAATATTTTTAAAACCTTCTTTTTTTATAGAAGGCAATAATTCCATGAGGGGCTTTTCTTCATTAAATGCCGGAATGAAAATATGGATGTCATCTTTGTTCATGATTTATAAGATTTCAAAAACAATAAATGATCCGGTTTTTATTTCAGGGCCCAGTAATCCATATTTGGCTTGTTGAATGGTTTTTCCTTGTTCCGTAACGAAATCAGAAGGGTTTTTGGATTTTACTATTCTATCCGTGGCTTTTATTTTTATACCCGGGTGTTGTGATAGTAGGCGAATAAATAGATCCGCCCTTTTAGCCAATGATTGTTCAGGTGTCTTATCTATCGAAGGTGTGTTGATGTCATAAATAATATGAGTGAATCCATTTTCCTTCAAAAATTGAATGAAACGTCCAGGTTCATGTACTCTGCGTATGAAAGATTCGAAAACCTTTAATTGATTGTCTTCAAGAACCCGTTTGTCGTTGTTTTGAATGTGGTAATTAAGGTAGGTTCCGACCCGATAAATTTTACCCGATAAGTTTTTATTTAATTCATCGACAGCAGTGTTGTACGAAGGAGTCAATAGATGTAGGATGTCTCTTTTGTCTTTTCCGAAAGCGGCTTGTTGAATGAAGACCCGATCAACGAATGCAGAAGAATATTTGTCTTTTTGTTCTGGATCGGAAAGTCGTAGGATGGAGCAAATCAATAAAAATAATCCGATACAAATAGAAAATAAAAAAGTGCCGAATTTTGAGTGCTTTTCTCCGCCCCACCAATTAGTATTTTGCAAGGGATATGCTAAAATAATTCCGAGTAATGCCATAGAAGAAAATCCGTACCAAGGAATATTATTGGCAGAAATCAACCACAATATAAATGAACTATAAAATAAAAGTCCAATTTCTTTTAATTCACTTGGCCATTCCCTAAATTTATTTCTAAATAAAAAATAAAATAAAATATTGATTCCAACAATAAAAAATAAAACACTGATGAATCCAAGGTTGGATAAGGCTTGGTAAAGATTCGAATAAATCGGTTGGGATATGCCCATGATGCCCGAAATAATTCCCGACCAAAAAGAAGCAAAACTACTTCCTTCTCCCCAAGCAGAATTTTGGATGTTCAATGCATGTTCGATGGAAGAGAAATCATTTCCGGTATAATAATGAGAATACCAGGATAGGATTAAAACAGAGGGCAAAAATAATCCGGCATAGATTGAATTAGGAATCCACCCTTTTTTATTTCGTCTTAAAAATAAAAGGGGAATTAATAATAAGAATAAAAACGAAATATCTACAAAGGATCTTCCTGGAATATTTTTTCCGGTCGTAGCATCATAAGGAATTGAAAAATATAAAGGGAATCCTTTTTCATAACCGATGTACCTTTTTATTTCTTCTCTTTCCGCTTGACTGATTCCCTTCTTTTTTTTCTGATTCGGATTATTTTTTCCTTGTTGATAATTCCTAGGGGGCAAACTATCCAATTCTTGAATAATTGCATTTTCACGTTTTGCCTTTAACGGATTCAAATCCTGCGGATCGGCAAAAATTTTCAGTGGAAAGTGAGTGTTGGGTTTGGGATCTTTTCCATTCAAAATAGTTGACATGGAAACATGACCTTGCTCCATTGTATTTTTAACCGCCCAGGGAAGGATCGGTAAAATCAGAATCAAAATAAAAATTCCGATTTTAGCAAAGGAAGTCATTTCGAATTTTCTTTTTTCTTTAATCAAGGCGAAAGCCAAACATATCAAACCGATCCCTCCTGTAATTATTTTTGTCCAAAAAGATTCGCTAGGAGTTAATTCCATATAGGATAATTGTTCCAACCCTCCGATGAATAAAAAACAAGTAGCTAAAGATAAAGTGCCCCATGCACCGAATTTTCCGAATTGCCTATATGCCCATAAAGTGCCGAGGGCAACAATGCCATAAATGGCTAGGGCTTTTATTCCGAAAGCGAAACCCATCAGCCAACCGGCTAAACCCCAAACCCAAAAAGAATTATTTTTTGAATTTTCATCATCCGATGATTTTTTATATTCCAATAATAAAAGGAAAGTTGCGAGGGTAATGAACGCCAATCCGAAATCTGTTTTTTCTTCTCTCACGGTTTGGTACACGACACTGGGCAATACAAAGAAAATTAAAGTGGCTACCCAAGAACGGGATGGGGACATGACTAAACGGGCTGTTCTATAAATGGTGGCGATGACTAAAAACAAGGTGAAATGAGAAACCATTATGCCAACGGTCGTCGACCCAAACATCAGTTCTCCAAAAGACATGAATAAAGACCAATTATAGGCTTGCCCTCCTTGGGGTAAAGCTTGGTAACCGGCAATTAAAGAACTTGTATTCATGTATAAACCAGAGCCGTCAAAACCGATGGGAAAAGGTTTGAGAGCGGAAATAAAATTGGCAGCGATGAAAATTAAAAATACAAATAATAATCCCAATTTGGGAAGGTTGAGTTTTTTATAAGTAACCGGACGAAGGAAAAGGGATTGCAAAAAATCAAGGACAATTTTGTGGAAAATGGCAACTGGAATAATCGTTATGACCCAAAGTACATAAGGGTTTAATATACCGAATTGTCCGATAATAGCAGCAATAGTTACCTGGATGCTCAAACCTAAAGCCATAGAAATGACTTGGAAACTAACGGGATGGAATCGTTCTTTTATTTTTTGTAATGGAAAATATCCGGTAGCAAAAGCAGAAACAAGGAGCCAGAAAAATCCAAGGGAAAAAACGAAGCCGGTTCCAACCATTCTCAATCCAGCAGAAAAAGGAGAACCTTCTTCAATTATTTTTTGATGGAACAAGGTGTAGAGGACAAAAGTGGATAATAGGCTCATGGTAACGATTTGCCACCCTGTAATTTTTATCGAAAAAGATTTCAAGATGTCTCCACCCTTTTCCATTTTCCAAAAAGTGAAACCGCCTACGAGTAATAAAGCAAAAAGCAGAAAGCCGAAATAACCGAAATTTCCAAAGGATTTCCCAATATAGGGATGGTTGTAGATGTAATCGGGAATGATTAGAGCTACCCAAATAATAGATAGTGTTTTGAATATTATGGAAGATATGGCAGAAGGCTCTTTTGGCATAGATTCTGTTTTATCCATCTAAGATAGAACATGTTGGTCACATAGCCAATCCGATTGAACAATGCCTTTGGATTTAAGGGAAATTACAACATGGTTTTTTTGTATTCGCCTACATTCATGCCGTACCATTTTTTGAATGAGCGGACGAAAGAATTGGTTTCGGTATAGCCGAGCCGTCTTGCGATTTCTTTGTTTTTCAATCCCTTTTTTAAATAAATGACGACCATTTCTTTTCTAGCGGTTTCAAGAAGATTGTTGTAACTGTTATTTTCCATTTTTAGCTGTCGCTGTAAATTTCTTACAGACATATTGAGTTTGCTTGCGGTATAGTCGAAAGAAAATTGGAAATGGTTGAGATTACTTAAGATGAGTCTTTTTACTTTTAGAGAATAATTTCCACTATTCTGATTCCACTTTTTGAGGAGTTCCAAGAGTTTCGGTTCCAAGCTGTGATATACGTAGTAATTTTTGGAAGGAATATATTGATTAACATCACCTAATTTGTATTTTATGGAATTGTTTTCGGCGTCAAAAATTACGGTGCAGTTATATTGCCGTTCTAAAAATTTTTTATGTTCTTCTGTAGATGTGTAAACGACGTTGATTTCTGTTGGGTGGATGTTTTTTTGTAGTAATTCAGTAACGACACTGTGCCGGAAGGCAATTTCAAAATCACTGATAAAGTGCAATGTTTTCGAATTGGGAATTTGATCTAAAATGGGAGTGGTTAGATTCCATGTCATATAGTGTTCATTGAACTTAAAATTGAAATTAAAAACATCACTCACTAAAAATTGATATTGATCCAGTTTCATTCGTACGAAATACATATGGCTGCAAGACATTAGGAAATAACCAAATGTACCGAGATCGTGCAGCCGCATTTTTCGTCCAATATTATAACCTAATTTATGCATGCCTTCTTTAGCCGTAAAATATTGGATCAAAGAGATGGCTTCCTCAACAGGAATCAGACTTTCTATCTGATGTTGATCTTCGATTTTTTGATAAGAAGCCTTTAGGCGTTGATAAAACTTAGAAGAGGGATCGAATAAACTTTCTTCTAGGCTAATCCGATAAACGGATTTTATAATATTTGAATTTATTTTCAAAATAAAAGTAGTGTTTGAGTTTGTAAAGATACTGAAAAATCAAACCATCTTTTTTATTTAATGTTCATGGAATTTTGATCCCGATTTAATTTTCTCTTGTAAGATGTTTGCAGCTTTAAATCTCGAGCCATATTTATTTTCTAATGATTGCATTTTTTCTTGTAAATCTTGCAAACCGATATGATCCATATATCTGAATGGACCTCCGGAAAAAGGAAGGAATCCGATGCCAAAAACAGCACCGGTGTCTCCCGTTGTAGGAGAATCGATGATGCCTTCTTCCAAGCACATAAGGGCTTCGTTCAACATCATACACAATGCCCGATCCTGAATTTCTTTTTCATCCAGTTTTTTAGAACCGTCACCTTTAAAAAATCCATAGACTTCTTTGTTGACGCCTTGCTTTTTTCCTTTTTCATTGTATGTGAAAAAACCTTTTTTATTTTTCTTTCCTAAATACCCTTTTTCAAACATATCCAGTACCGACAAATTAACCGGGAAGTCTGGACGGAGTTCTGCTGCTTTTTTTCCAGTTTCTACGACATGCGCTGCCACATCCAAACCCACTTCATCTAATAATTTGAAAGGTCCAACAGGGAACCCTTTTTTCTCCATGGCTTTATTAATGTCTTCGATGGCCAAGCCTTCATCCAACATTAAAAGGCATTCATTTAAATAAGGAATTAATATTCGATTGACATAAAAGCCGGGGCAATCGTTGGCAACAATAACTGTTTTCCCTTGTCTAACGCCAAATGCATAACAAGCATCAATTACCCATTGTGCGGTGTGTGGTGTTTTTACAATTTCTAGTAAAGGCATTTTAGGAACCGGAGAAAAATAATGCATGCCGATTACGTTTTCCGGTTTTTTAGCATGCTCTGCCATTTCGGTGACAGAAAGGGCAGAAGTATTGGTGGCAATAATTACATCTTCTTTTGCATGTTGTTGGATGTCATCAATAATTCTTTTTTTCAAATCCATTTTTTCTAAAACGGCTTCAATAACGATGTCTGCATGTTCGATGCCATCATAATCCAAGCGACCATGAATTCGACCCATTATTTCTTCTGCTTCTACCTTACCTAAAGTTTTATATTTTATTTTCTTTTTTAATCCTTTCCAAATAGCTGCCCTTGTTTTTTCGATCCCCTCCGGAGCAATGTCTTTTAAATAAACATCAATACCATTTTTAATACTGATTTCTGTAATACCACTTCCCATAAAACCGGCCCCAATCATGCCCAACGTATTTAATTCTTTTTGAGGTGGGTTATGTTTTTTATTTTCGGTCATGATATGGAACAAGGAACGAAGCCCGGCACTCGCAGGAGTCAACATTAATTTTTCGAAATGTTCCAATTCTTTTTCATAACCCGCTTTCATTCCCTTTTTAAGACCTGTTTCTACGCAATCAATAATAGCTGGAACAGCGGGATAGTTTCCTTGGGTTTGTTTTTGGGCCATTTTTTTGGCTTGATTAAAAACAATGTTTCGTCCAAAGGAAGTACCATCTAGTATTTTATCTTTTAATGGAATTTTTCGTTTTCTATTTAATGGTTTTTCCATTAATTTTTTTGCCATTACTTTTGCTGCATGATATAGTTTGTTTTTATCTACCACATCATCTACCAATCCCATTTTTTTCGCTTGATAAGCATAGATGTTTTTACCGGTCAACATCATGTCTAGTGATTTTTGCAAACCGACCAATCGAGGTAATCTTTGGGTTCCTCCACCACCGGGAAGGATACCTAATTTTACTTCGGGTAATGCTAATTTTGTTCTCGAAGAATGGGATGCGATCCGAGCATGGCAAGCAAGAGCCACTTCTAATCCCAAACCATAACAGGAGCCATCTATGGCTGCGATAACCGGGCGTTTGTCGGATTCCATAGCTTCCAAAATTTCATGCCCTCTTTTTTGGAATGGTCTGAAATCTCCTTTCTTTTCAATTTCAAAAGCATTGATGTCGGCTCCCGCCATAAAGTCTTTTAATTTTGAAATTAAAATCAAAGCCTTAATCGAATGGTCATCAAATAACTCTTGGAACATGTCATCCATTAAAGAAATTAAATCCGGTGATACAATATTGATTCCATCTCTTTTGTTTTCTAGCCAAATGGTACAAATGCCATCCGCATCTTTTTCAACTGTAAAAAAATCTTCTCTTTTCATGTTAAAAAACTTCATTGATAAGAGGAAGGGAATATTCCCTTCCTCTTATTTTTATTATTGCTTAATAATTCGAGTTGTTTTTATTGTATCACCATGCCTGATTTTTATTAGATAAATTCCATTAGGAAAATCTTCTAAAGAAATTTGAACCCTGTCCTTATCATCTATTACAAAATGATTTTTTTCGAACAATCTCTTTCCTGTGATATCTATCAATTCGATGTTGATTTTTTCTCCTTGCCAACCGCTCAATTCAATTTGAGTATTTCCTGATGTGGGGTTAGGGGATATGCTTATTATTTGGTTATTAGTTAAATCTTGATTCGAAACAGTTTCTTCAACGAAGAAATCATAAGTGATATCATTACCGAAATCAGGATTGAATGTTTTTACGATCATATTATTTCGCATTATTCTAAAATTACCTGTTCCTACATTTTGACCTATGGCGGCCCAATACCAAAAATCAAGACCATCATCACCGGTATCTGTAAATTCTACGGTGTAACAACCTGGTACAAGACTGAGATCGTCATTGTACGTTGTCGCATTCAGCATTCCGGTTCTCTCCAATACGATATTTCCATTATGATCTTTTACTCTAAAGGCATTTTGAAAAGCTCTGTTATTGGTTTTGTAATTAAAACGGATCGACCCTTCATATTTATCGGTTACAAAGAATGAACTTTTCGCATTATCATTATCAGAATTTTCATCAGTACCTCCATTGGGGTTGCTAATGTAGACTGAGAATTCTTTTTCCCCATTCAAGTTCTGCCAGAAAGCGTAATCTGGGGTAGGCAAAGTAACTTCAGTGGATTCTAGGAATTCTAAATTGCCTGTCCAATTGTGGGTTAAAGCTTCGCCCCCTTCTATGGAGTAAGTAATGTCTACGCTATTGAGCGGAGTGCTCCCTACATTTTTTATGATGACAATAGGATTGTTGCAGGCAGAATTCATTCGAGCATATTCAATGCGTGCGCTGGGTCTCTTAATCGCTATTATTTCAGCATCCAAAGAAAAGTTAGGTAAGCCATACGTAACAAGTTGATTGTTAACTAAATAGTTGGTTTCACTGGTGTTTCCAGATGGCACAACACCATAGTCTATGAGTACTGATCCTCCGGGTGTGACAAATGGAGTAATGTCGAATTCTCTAAGATCGGTAGGCATTCCGGGACACCACCCTGCGCGGTCAAAAATCCAAGTACCACCTTGGGGATATACTGGATTTTCTGCACATTCTTTCCATACTTCGAAATTGAATTCATGGGCACCATTATCTAGATTGAGATAGTGGTTTCTGGATGTAAATTCGCCATTTTGTCCATGTCCTGTAATGGTATTTCTAATCTTAAAATGGTTTCCATCTGATGGGATTTGAAGACTTCTGGGTTCGAATACAGAATTATCCATGATGCTGTTGTAATACCCTCGGGCAAAAGGCCATATATTCTGTATGGACTTAACGTCTCTAGGTGGAGTACCGGTAATAAATAAAAATCGAATGTCTATTTCTTCATTGTATTCTCCCCCTAGTTCCATATTGAGATATTTGCTTCCAGTAAGAATGGGAGCGAAATCTGTTACATCAAATTCCCATTTTTTTCCATTCGGGCCTAGGTTCAATCCAAACCCATAGGGGGTTACAAAAGACATGATTTCGTATTTACCCGGTCGTTTGATATAATAATCCAAATCGGTAATGACAATAGTATTTTCGATAGGGATATTAGAAGATGAAATAACATTTCCATTTTCATCATAAGTGTATTCTGCTTCCGCCTCCCATACATAAATGGTATTACCTGATGACAATTCATTATTAATAACTGAAAAATCAGTGACGGCATTGGGTAAGTTCATTTCGGAAACAATTACATTGTTTTCTTGGATGCTTTGGTTGTAGGTGCCACGTACAAATGTAATATTGGGACGGATATTGGTGGCTGATAAATTTCTGGAAATATCTTCTCCTTTTATCATTCTTCGGGCGGGATATCCTGCAATCGTAGCTGTAGCAGCATTCGGAGAGCTATCTAAAGTGGTTTGCCCAGAAGTTTCATCCATTTTGTAATAGGCCACGAGGTTTTGGTAATCGGGATGAGAAGGGGCAATATCTTTATACATCCATGCTTGGATGTTGCTTTGGGGAATTTCTTTGTCCCAAATTCTAAATTCATTGACTGCCCCATAGTATTTGTTGATCCAGGTTACAGAGGCTCCAACTCTGAAATCAGTAATATTTATGGGTTTGGTTTTGCCTGTTCCCGAATGCCATAAATCGCCATTCAGATATATTTTCATGGCTCCAGTACCCGCATCTTTCGTAAATGCCCAATGGTTCCATTGTCCGGCATAATTTGCTAGGTTCGCATCTTTTTCAATACGATCATAACCTGAACCATCATTTCCACAGTCCCAATAAATTCTTCCATTGCCCCAGGGTAGATGGACATTCGCTTGCCTTCTTCCCTCTCCATCCATACCTTCAAAAATTGTTGAATTCGATGGCATGATGTTTTCATTTCCAAAAGCCCAAAAAGAAATGGTAACTCCATTCGAAATACTGTTGAAATGATCGGTAGGAAGATCGATATGGCCAATATTATTAAAATACAAATAATAATCAGGATTACTACTGGTTAATCCGGCATTGAAACCTGTATTGTTGCCTTTGACTAAATTGTCATTGCCCATATTGGTGTTATAATAAGAAAATTCTACAAGAATGCTAGAAGAACCATCCCAAATGAAAGGAGTATGAAAGTTGAAATTGTTGATACCTGCACTTGGCGTTGTATTGAGGAAATAAACTTCAGTGAAACCCGTAAGTTCTGGGTTGTCCGCATTCATGGAATTGGCAGATGTAGATTTCATTTTTATTTTTAGAAAATCTAAGTTGCTTCCTAATGTGCTGATGTCCATCCGTAAACTTGTAATTTCTCCAGCAGATAAGCCAATGTTGGATAATTCGGAAGCTGTCCACAAGTATTGATTTTTTGCAGTAGGGTAGCTAGAGGGGAAAGGATGGTTTAAATCGTTGCTTCCTGATCCGCTAACATAGGTGTTTTCCGAATTGGTTCCATTATAAATGACTTCTTGTTGTGTATATTGATAATGGGTAAAGGTGGGTTGGCTTGTATAGTTGAATGTGTTCCCAGAATAATTATTGATAATATAATTGGGGTGTTGGGCAAAGGACGAATCAATTGTTGTGGAATCGGTGATAAAGGTGTTACAACTGTAATCCCATTCGTGGCATCCGGTTGAATTGTCTCCAGGATTTACCACACCATCTAAACATCTCATACTATATTCCATAATAATTTTCCGATAGTTATTTGGTGGATTTTCTGGAAATTGGAATAACCCTGAACGAGTAGGGGAATCATAGGTAAGTGTCTGGACAACGATTGTATCTTGTGCTGATGTTTTTAAGGAAATTAAAATAAAAAAAATAAGTAAAGGAAAGTATTTCATTTTGTTAAAATTGAATATGGATAAATAATGAGAATGAAAAATAATATTTATTTTGAAGAATAAGAAAGATTCTAAAGATTACCTATTACTCTTGTTGAATTCATGTCTGAATGTTTAGTTCAGAAAAAAAACACATCCTAATAATTCTTAAATATAAAATATGCTACATTTTCAAATCAGTTCAAATTATCCATTCAATAAGGGAGTTAATTTATCTGAGTACTTATTTATATATTTAAGAAATATTTTTAATCAACATGGCATGACCGTGGGCACCTGCGGCACAAGCAGCCAATATGCCCAGTTTCCCATTTTCATGAATTAATCGATTGGCAGTAGTGGTTAATAATCTGGCGCCTGTAGCACCGAATGGATGACCAATGGAAAGTGAACCGCCCCATAAATTAAATTTATCCATAGGTACTTTTCCCACCGCTTTTTCCCGGCCTAAATTTTCTTTCGCAAATTCATCGGATGCTAATGCATTAATATTCGCTAAAATCTGTCCGGCGAATGCTTCATGAAATTCGATGACATCCACATCATCAAAGGTTAGATTGTTTTTTTTGAATAATTCTGAAACCGCATAAGTGGGGCCCAATAATAATTCTGTATCCAAATCTTGTCCCGTAAAAACAAAATCAACGATTTCTGCTTTTGGGGTCAAGCCCAATTCTTTGGCTTTTTCTTCACTCATTAATAAAACCGCGCTGGCACCATCCGAAAGGAAAGAAGAATTAGCGGCCGTTAATGTTCCGAATTTTTTATCGAAAGCTGGGCGTAATTTTTTTACTTTTTCAATGGTCGAATTTCCTCTTATCCCATCATCTTTTTCAATCGCTTTGAATTTAGGTGGAGGAGCAACGGCGGTCACTTCTTTTTCAAGATAACCTTCTGTCCATGCCTTGTTGGCTAATTGGTGGGAACGAACAGCAAATTTGTCTTGTTCTTCTCGGGTTACGCCAAAACGGGCTGCCATAATATCACAATCTTCCCCCATCACTCGGTTGGTGGTATATTCTGCTACACGAGGGCGGTCGGGTGCAAAATCGGAAGGGCGGAGCGACGTAGCGAATTTTAGCATGTCGCCGAAGCCTTTTAATTTTTGTGCCTTGAATAATTTTTTCTGCATTTGTTTTTTGAAGGTGATGGGCGTATCGGAGGTATTGTCGACTCCGCCGGCAATAACGACATCGGCTTGGCCTGCATAAATTTCCAAGCAAGCACTGGCGATGGCTCTATTGGCAGAAATGCAAGCTTGTGCAACGGTGTGGCAGGCTGCTTTATTCGGAATGCCCGCAGAAATGGCTGCTTCCCTTGCAACATTACTGGTTTTTAAATTCGAAATGACAGTACCCATAATCACCCGATCCACGATATTGGGATCAATGCCTGTTTTTCCAAGTAATCCTTGAATGGCATATTGTCCGAGTTGGTAGGACATTAAATCCATATATGCTCCACCGGATTTTAGGAAGGGGGTTCGATTACCGTCTATCAGTACTACTTTTTTTGCTTGCATAATGATGGTCTGTTGATCATTAATTTATTAAGTTTGTTCTATGTTTGTTTTGGCATCATATCCTCGTTCGGGTAATACATTTTTTCGGAATGTATTGTATTTTGTATATGGTATAGAATCTACACCCTATCATCAAAGAAGGGATCGAGAATTAATCGAGGATTATGAAAAATATCCTGTGGTCAAAACTCATATGCTTCCTGAAAAATTGCCTTTGCATTTACAAGAAGTTCCTTCGGTATATATTGTACGTGATGCAAGGGATTCTTTAATCTCTATTGCTCATCGTCGTCAGAATTTCAAAAGAAAAGAGGCTACATTTTTTGTTTATTTATTTGAGGCGATAGTGGCTCAAGGGGGTAGTTTTTTTGGGGGCTGGTCAGAAAATGTAAAACAATGGTCTCAGCATTCTTCAGTCATTATTCGTTTTGAGGATTTAATTCAACAACCGATAAAGGAAGTTGAAAAAATACGATCGGTTTTTGATTTACCTTCTCCCCAAATTGAAAAACTTCCCACTTTCGAATTTTTGAAAAATGGAAAGGGGAAATATCCAGAAGAAAAAGAAGAAACCCAAATTGAAAAAAAAATAGCGGCCCAGCAATTTTTCCGAAAAGGAAAAATAGGATCGTGGCAAAATGAATTTCCTGCTCTTCTTTATATTTTGTTTATCAATTATCATGGTGATACGCTTGAAAAAATGGGATACGATTTGTTTCCCAAAGGATATCGAAAATATAAAATTTTTAAAAATGAATTTTCAAAAAAAATAGTTCTTTGGTGGGTTAGGACACTAATTACTTTATAAAGTATATTCTCCCTTTTCATATATATATTCTGCAATATCCCGCCTCATTTCTTTGGCATTGATATCATAATCGAATAATAACTTCTTAGTGAATCGTTTCATCCATTTTTTCTCGGAACCATTCGCCCAAGATTGGATGGCATCGTTTGCCGATTTTCTACAAATGTCCAAGGCTTCATATAGATAAACTTGCATGGCTTTTTTCCGAACATCAAA
>JAHDDR010000254.1 GCA_020629255.1 Saprospiraceae bacterium
AGATTTCCAAGTAACTTGAAAATCTTTTTGCTAGAATTATTTTGAATATTTTTCTTATTCATCGCCGGGTAATAATTCGTATTTGAACTGAACCCGATCTACAATCGGATAACCATTTTTTGGTTCTGTATTTGCTAAAATAATATCCACATCAATGGTTTCTGATTTTTCTTTCGGAGCGCTATCGAAGGTAAGAAGTATTTTTCCGCCTTCGCCCGGATTCATCGTTCGAACGGTATAATCGGTTTCAGTACAACTACAAGCGGTTACGACTTCAATGGTGACCACTTCATTGCTGACATTCTTATATTCGAATTCCAAATCCCTTTTTTCTCCTCTTTTTACTTTACCCAAATCAATAAAAGCGGGCGAGTATTCCAAAAGGACAGGCATGCCGAATTCATTTAATTTTACCGGTTTTTCGTTGACTTTCACGCCGTTTTGGGTGCCTTTGCATCCGATTAAAAATAAACTGGCAGAAAAAATCAAAATGATTGCATGTTTCATATCAGAGTATTTTAAAAAATTATTTTTTCAATTTAGAACAAGCTTCTGTAATTCTTTTAATCGCTTCTTTTAAATCTTTTTCTGAAGCGGCATAAGAAATCCGGAAACAATTGTCAGCGCCGAAGGCAGAACCGGTAACGGTAGCTACATGAGCACTGTTCAACAAATATTCACAAAAATCATCAGCATTATTGATATTGTAGCTTCCAAAACTCGTACCAAAGAAATCACTGATGTCCGGGAAAATATAAAAAGCACCCAGAGGTTTGTTGACTTTCATGCCCGGAATTTTTTCTAAACCTTCGATCATCATATCCCTTCTGTTTAGGAATGCAGCACGCATATCGTCGGTTGGTTTCATATCGGCTTGCAAAGCATAGGCCCCTGCCATCTGGCTAAAAGCATTTGCTCCGGAAGTGAATTGTCCTTGCATTTTCACACAAGCAGCCGCCACCCATTTTGGTGCCCCGATATAACCCAATCTCCAACCGGTCATGGCAAACCCTTTCGAGAATCCATTTACGGTGATGGTTCTATCCTTCACACTAGGGAATGTACCTATACTAACGTGTTTTCCGGTGAAATTGATATATTCATAAATTTCATCAGAAACAATATAAATATCCTCGTGTTTGCCAATCACGTTTGCCAAAGCTTCTAATTCTTCTTTCAAATAAACGGATCCGGTCGGGTTACAAGGAGAAGAAAACATCACCAAACGGGTTTTTTCGTTGATGGCTTCTTCCAATCTTTCGGCACTGACTTTATAATCGTCTTCGATTCCTGATTTTAATATGATAGGTTTGGCACCTGCCAATTTGATGATCTCACTATACGTTACCCAATAAGGAGCCAAGACAATCACTTCATCGTCCTTGTTCAATAAGGAAAGAGAAATATTGGCCAATGATTGTTTAGCCCCATTAGAAACCACAATCTGATCCAAGTCGAAATCCAAATCATTATCCCGTTTGAATTTATCAACAATGGATTTCCTTAATTGGGGAAGCCCCGGCACCGGTGTGTACTTGGTGAAACCTTCATCCAGCGCCTTCTTTGCTGCATCTTTAATGTGCTGTGGCGTATCAAAATCAGGTTCTCCCAAACTGAGGCTGATGACATCGTGCCCTTCTTCCTTGAGTTCGCGAGCCATACGGCTCATTTTAATGGTAGCAGATTCTGCCAATCTTTGGATTCTATCCGAAAGTAAATGGCTGGTATCCTTGTTCGTTATCATTGAATATTTATTTCGATTTTCAAATCAGCCGCAAAGTTATCTATTTCTAACTTAAGTTCTAGTACAAATGTTCCCGTAAATTCAAATTTGTTCTTTTAGGATTCTTCTTCGTTAAAAAATCATCTAATAGCCCGCTATCATCAAATTTTCTGCCTTAATTAATCCAAAAATCCCTGCTTTTGAACTATACGGTTTCTTTTGCGCTAGAACTTAAGTTGCTTGTATAATTTGTGAATGAAAGTTAATAAAACTTTCATGATTGGATGATTTTATATATTTTGGCTTTAAATCATATATTCACTATCAAAACCAAAATGAAAATGTCAGATAAATTTGAAGTCATCAACATTCCCGATTACCTCAATGTAAGGGAAACGCCCACATCATCTACTAACCTGAATATCATAGGTCGCTTAAACAACGGCGATATTGTAGAAGGATTTCCGAGTGATATTGATTCCGATAAATGGGGGAGATTCAAAAGAGAGACCGATGGGGGAACCATGGTCGGATATATTGCTAAACGCTTTTTGAAAAAACTTACTTCATTACCTAAAAAAAGAAGTTCGGATACTTTGTCTGAAGTGCATATGACCGAAAATCTTTCTCATATAGATAGGGACAATAAATTGGGACGGGCTTTTCCGATTGGTGAAAAGGATAGACCTAAACGGAAGAAAACGAGCAATGCTACCAAGATAGAGAGCCTTCATAAAATCGTTGATTGGCTGGATGTGGAAAAAAGTGCTCGGTATGGCCCCGAATCCACGAAAACCTTCTGTAATATTTATGCATATGATTATGCCTATCTCGCTGGTGTATTTGTTCCTCGTGTTTGGTGGATGTCAACATCAATTTCAAAATTGATGCAATCCAAAATTAGAGGTGGTAAAAATGAATCCGTTGATATTTCTTATGGACAAACCATTTTCGAAATGAATGCGAATAATATTCATATTTGGTTTGAAGAATTTGGAGATTTATTTGGATGGACTCGATATTTCGATGTAACAGAATTCCAGAATGAAGTGAACAAAGGAAAAGTGGGAATTATCACAGCTAGGCAAATGGATGTGAATCGTTCCGGGCATATTGTTCCGGTTGTTCCGGAGAATGATACGCACAAAGCACAAAGGGATCCGAATGGAAAGGTTTTGTTTCCATTACAATCTCAAGCCGGAAGAACCAACCGTAAATATTTCACCGATGTAAACCATGCCAAATGGTGGACGATGAAAAATTATATCGATTTTGGTTTTTGGTTGCATGATTGATTTCTGGATAATGGGGTATATCCAAGCTTCGAACGTCTTGTATATGACAGATAGGGTGTGAACGGTCAAATAGATGAAAATCTGAGGTTGGAGTCTATTGGTGTCTTCTAAAATCATCAATGGTAAGCTGGTTACAGATAATTTTTTTGCTACCTTTATGAGGAAAATAATTTATTGAAAAAAACAACTTGAAATCATGTTCCATACTAAATCTTTTTTTAGCTCCATCTTTTTGATTCTCTCACTATCCTATTCTGTAGCTCAAGATGTAACAATAACCAGCCAAGGGCAGATTAATAATAGCTTTGATCCAAGTACAACGGTGATTAATGGTAAT
>JAHDDR010000072.1 GCA_020629255.1 Saprospiraceae bacterium
TCTATTGATTTACCTGTTTTTTCTCCGTTGATATTAACTACATCCAGTTTCATCTTCTATTACTTTTCGATGATTACGAATGATCCCTTTGGTCCAGGGATGGCTCCTTTTACTAAAATCAGATTCCTATCGGGGAATATTTTCAAGATTTGAAGGTTCTTCACCTTTACTCTTCTATTCCCTGTTTGACCTGCCATCTTCATCCCCTTCACAACTTTAGAAGGAGTAGAACATGCACCAATAGATCCAGGAGCTCTTTGTCTGTTATGTTGTCCGTGGGTCATTTGTCCAACTCCACCGAAACCATGTCTTTTAACAACACCTTGAAATCCTTTACCTTTTGAAGTTCCGACAACATCTACGATATCGCCTTCTTCAAAAACTTCTTCGGCAGTCACTGTTTCACCTAAAGCTTTTTCTACTATATCGAATTCTCTGAATTCGACTAGTTTGCGTTTAGGCGTAGTTTTAGCCTTATCAAAATGTCCGTTCATTGGCTTTGAAGTATTCTTAGCTTTTGCTTCAGCATAAGCTAATTGAAGTGCTTCATAACCATCGTTTTCGACTGTTCTTACTTGTGTTACTACACAAGGTCCAGCTTCTACAACGGTACAAGACAAATTTTTGCCATCTTCGTTATAAATACTGGTCATGCCAATCTTTTTTCCGATAATTCCGTTCACGATACAATCGGTTTATTAGATATCACTTATTATTATAGTGAATCTTGTTTCTTTAGAAATATATTAGTTGGTTTCCCTAGCAGGACTACAACTAACGATTTAATTTTCAAGATCGCCTTGAGAAGAGAAAACTCTAAATATTAGGAATGTTGATTCGTGACTGATATTAAGTCAATTTGACTTGAATATCAACTCCACTAGGCAACTCCAGTTTAGAAAGAGCATCTACTGTCTTCTGAGTAGGCGAATAAATTTCGATAAGGCGCTTGTGGGTACGCAACTGGAACTGCTCTCTAGATTTTTTATTGACGTGTGGTGAACGCAATACTGTAAAAATCTTTTTCTGAGTGGGCAGCGGAATCGGGCCAGTCACGACAGCTCCACTACTTCTTACCGTCTTCACGATCTTTTCGGTTGACTTATCAACCAAGTTGTGATCATATGAGCGTAGCTTTATTCGTATCTTTTGATTCATACCTTATTATGCTATTAATATAGTAGCTGTTTGAATTGGAGGTGCAAAAGTAATAACTCTGCACCTCCTTTCCAAATTATTTATTAAACTTTTATTTCTCCTTTTGCTTTTTCTATCACTTCCTTGGCTATACCTGCTGGTGCTTCGGAATAGTGAGAGAAAGACATGGTTGAACTTGCACGACCAGAGGTGATTGTTCTCAAGTCTGTAACATAACCGAACATATTTGCCAAAGGCACATCTGCATCGATGACTACGGCACCACCTGGGCGAGGTTCTTGACCTTTTGGCAATCCTCTACGGCGGTTCAAATCACCGATAACACTACCAACGAATTCCTCTGGTGTAACCACCTCTAATTTCATGATAGGCTCTAGTATTACAGGTTTACATTGGTGAGCAGCAGCTTTGAAGCCTTCCTTTGCACATAATTCGAATGCGATTGGTTTAGAATCCACTGCGTGCATAGAACCATCATATACTCTTACTTTCATACTATCGATGTTATAACCGGCTAATACACCGTTATCCATCATAGCACGGAAACCATCTTTGATCGGTTTCATGTAGTTTTTATCGATAGACCCCCCGAAGATACCCCATTCGAATTGAAGTTTCTCCTTGCCTTTCTTGAAGTCTTCTGAATCCAAGAATTCTTGATCTGCAGGTCCTAATTCGAATTCCATATCTGCGAATAAACCAGAACCACCCGTTTGTTTCTTCAACCTTTCGCGGTGAGTAACCGAATTCTTAAGTGCTTCTTTATAATTCACCTGAGGCTCACCTTCATTCACTTCTACCTTGAATTCTCTTCTTAGACGATCCACGATGATTTCCAAGTGAAGCTCTCCCATTCCAGAGATAATTGTTTGTCCTGTGTTTTCGTCAGAACGAACAACGAAAGTTGGATCCTCTTCAGCCAATTTAGCCAAAGACATACCCAATTTATCTAAATCTTTCTGGGTTTTAGGTTCAATTGCAACAGAAATTACCGGTGCGGGAAAATCCATAGATTCCAGAACGATGGGTGCATCTACAGCACTTAAAGTATCACCTGTCTTAATATCTTTGAACCCTACAGCAGCAACAATATCACCTGCTTCTACCGCATCAATTTGTTTTTGATTCTTAGCATGCATTTGATACAAACGAGAAATACGTTCTTTCTTGCCAGAACGAGTATTCAACACATATGAACCTCCTTCTAATTTACCAGAGTAAACTCTCATAAATGCCAAACGACCTACGAAAGGATCAGTAGCAATCTTAAATGCAAGAGCAGCAAAAGGATCTTCCACTGATGGCTTACGTATAATCTCTTCTTCTGTATCCGGATTAGTTCCTTTTACTCCTTCTATATCAGTAGGAGAAGGAAGGAAGGAACAAACAGCATCCAATACAGCTTGAACTCCTTTATTTTTGAAGGCTGAACCACACATCATCGGAACGAATTTGTTGTCTAGTACCGCAGCACGGATAGCAGCCAACATTTCAGCTTCGGTGATTGAATCCGAATCTTCGAAAAATTTCTCCATCAATGCTTCGTCGTATTCAGCGATTGCTTCTAACAACATTTCACGTCTTTCAAGAACTGTTTCTTCCAAATCATCAGGAATTGGCACTTCTTCGAAAGTCATTCCCATATCATCCTCATTCCAGATGATAGCTTTATTGGTAATCAAATCCACAACACCTTTGAATGTGTCTTCTGCACCGATTGGTACTTGAAGAGCAACGGCGTGTGTACCTAATTTTTCAAAAACATCATTTACAACAGCAAAGAAATCAGCACCGGAACGGTCCATTTTATTTACGAAACCGATTCTTGGAACATTATAATTATCTGCCAACCTCCAGTTTGTCTCAGATTGAGGCTCTACACCAGAAACTGCACAGAATAAGAATACCAAGCCATCCAATACACGTAAAGAACGGTTTACCTCAACTGTAAAGTCAACGTGTCCAGGAGTATCGATGATATTGAAATCATAAGCTTGTCCTTTCCAATTCCAGTTTGTCTTTGTAGCAGCAGAAGTAATGGTAATACCTCTTTCCTGCTCTTGTTCCATCCAATCCATGGTAGCTGCACCATCGTGGACTTCACCAATTTTGTGGCTGATACCTGTATAATATAGTACTCTCTCCGTTGTTGTAGTTTTACCTGCATCAATGTGGGCAGCGATACCTATATTTCTAGTGTATGTTAAATCCTTTGCCATGATAAATAGTTATTAAGGATATTAAAAAATGATTATGCTCTAAAGTGTGCGAAAGCCCTGTTGGACTCTGCCATTCTATGCGTATCTTCTTTTCTTTTAACAGAAGCACCTTCGTTTTTACTAGCTGCCATAAGTTCAGCCGCCAATTTACTAGCGATGCCTTTTCCGCTTCTAGCTCTTGAGAAATTAATCAGCCATCTCATACCGATAGCGACCTTTCTCTCAGAACGAATTTCTACCGGAATTTGAAAAGTAGCTCCACCAATCCTCTTACTTCTTACTTCCACTTGTGGCATAGCATTACTCAAGGCCTTTTTCCATACAGCATGAGGATCTTCTCCTGTTTTCTCAGCAATGATATCCATTGCTTCGTAAAAGACTTTGAATGCTACACTTTTCTTACCCGAAATCATCAAATTATTGACAAAACGAGTTACCATTGGATCTTGGAATCTTGGATCAGGTGCGAGTGTCCGCGGTTTTGGCTTCCTTTTCCTCATTTTTTATCTTTTATTCCTTTGTTAGATATTATTAATGATTATTTCTTAGGTCTTTTCGTACCATACTTAGAACGACTTTGAAGTCTGTCGTTCACACCCGCAGTATCCAATGCACCACGAACGATGGTATATCTTACACCTGGTAAATCTTTCACCCTTCCACCACGAATCAATACGATGGAGTGTTCTTGAAGATTATGACCTTCTCCCGGAATATAAGCGATAACCTCAATTCCGTTTGTCAATCTCACCTTAGCAACTTTACGAAGAGCCGAGTTTGGCTTCTTAGGTGTTGTGGTGTAAACACGAGTACAAACCCCACGTCTTTGTGGGCAAGAGTCCAAGGCACGAGATTTACTTTTCTCTACAATTTTTTTGCGTCCTTTTCGGACTAACTGATTTATAGTAGGCATACCTAAAATTTATCAATGTTAATAGACGTGGACATACCACGCCCTTTAAAAGCGAGTGCAAAGATAGGATTTATTTTCTATTATACAAAAAGAGAATCAAAAGAAAATCACAAAGAAGGTAGAATTAATTAATTCGGGTTAGATTATAACTTGAGTCCATAGTCGAAAGTGGTATAGACCATAGAATAATTAAGTTTAAGAAAATCTCCTATGGATTATTTACCATGCTAATCTAAGGACGCTGCGGATTCAATCGCAACTTAGATTAACTATCTATATTGAAGAGTGTTCGAATCACTTCGGGGTTTTCTTTGAGAAACCCGTTGAGTTTTCTATGGTTGGCTAAGAAAAATATCTTTTTCCCGAATGTTCCCTTTTCCTTCAAGATGATTGTTACTGTTTTAAATAGCATCCAATCTTTTTCTGTTATCCTATCTATATTATGGTAGGGATATCTGAACCATTTGAAATAGTTGGTGACATAAACGAACTGTTCATCCATCTCTACTCTTTTAAGCCTGAAGACGGTCATCGCAAAAAGAACCAAGCCCAACAATAACGTTCCTCCAAGAAGGATTGAAAAATAAGTTTTAGGCATAGAAGTCGGTTGGACGTCTGTAAAAATCATACCTAAGGTAAGGGTGAGGAAAAACACGCCCCAAAAACATGGGAAGAAAAATTTCCAAAATATAGTAGCTGATGACGAAACGGTTATTCTCATGTTTTGGATAATGCTTTTTCCTTTTTTGCTGCTTTTTTTTCTACCCTTTTACTGATTGTAATACTGATTTCGTATAAAGCATATAAAGGTAATCCTATAAAAAATTGTGTAACTACATCCGGTGGTGTTATCAATGCTGCCAATAATAGTATGGCAATAAAAGCATGCCTTCTGTATTGTTTCATACCAGTGGATGACACCAATCCTATTTTTGATAGGAAGAAGACGACAATAGGCAATTGGAATAGAACTCCAGCCGGAATCGAAAATATCGTAATAGAACTAACAAAAGAAGATAGTTGGATATTAGGTAACACTTCATTTGATATATTGTATCCCACAAGGAAAGTAATGGCAAATGGCGATATAATAAAATAGCCAAAAGAAACTCCTATGAAAAAAAGTATGGAGCAAATAAACACCACTCCTCTTGTATATTTTCTTTCTTCTGTCTTCAACCCGGGGCTTACAAATCGCCAGAATTCCCAAAATACATAAGGAAATGCCATAATAAAACCAGCAATCAATGATACTTTGAGGTGGGTTACGAACATCTCTTCCAACTTCAAGGTGATCAATTTGAATTTAGGGGGCGAAAAGCAGGCTGCATTTCCCAAACCCATTTCATTCGACAACCAACAAGCGGCTCTATAAGTTAGAAAATCGTCTTCTTTTGGCCAGAAGACTACATTGTCAAAAAACAAGCTTCCAGAAATGAAAATGAGGACAGCTCCTATCGCTATGGCTGCAAAAGAACGAATAATATGCCAACGCAATTCTTCAAGATGCTCGAAAAAGGACATCTCCTTATCGTCATCCAAATCCATTTCATCTACATCAACCTGATCGAGTGGCATATATTGTTTGTTATGATTTTTTTGCAAAGATAGGATTGAAAAATGAATCAAATATCATCATTCATCAAAATAAGTTCTGCAATAGACTTTATTACGAATAATTGGTAATAGGCAAATTGATTTTTTGAAAAAACTATTTGTAATAAAGTCTAATATGGATGCCCCTTATCAATCCATCAACAAATAGGTTTATTGTTTCAAATTTGGAGAAATCGAAACAAATTATTATATTCGCCCATATATGTTAATCAGTCAACCATTTAAGAACTTATAATGTTCATATATATAAGTTCTAATTAAAACATGAAATCTTGGAGACTAATCAATATTTTCACATTTCCTTTACCCCTGAATTTCTTCCAGAGTTATCCACCTGCTTTTTGTGACGGTTTCCATTTATTTCCACTTAATATATTGCATGAAATATAACAATCAATCTGTAGTTGAAGAGTTGATTATTTTTGAATATAACCGAAATATTTTTTAATTAAATTTTACATAATTATGGCAAGACAATCTAAGAAGATCGCGTTGAAAGATGGATTTTATATTGAAATAAAGTCTAACATTGCCAACCACCAATCGCCAATTTTGGTTCGTAGGAATTCGAAGGATGAGATCGATTTGGCGATCCGACAATATGGAAAAACTAAAAATGTACGTTACTACGGCGAAATACGAAACACTAAATTGGTGGCAGAGTAGCTCTTTTGCTTATCTTGTAATGTAACACATATTGAAACTTTACAATAAAAGCCCTTGCCAAATTGGCAAGGGCTTTTTTCTTTGATTCCATTCAAAGCATTATTTTCCTCAACCCAATACTACAGGGCTTAATTCTTCTTCGCCCTTGTAAATAGGTAATTCTACTACAAAAGTAGTGCCTACCTCTGGGATACTTTCAAAATATATATTTCCTCCCAAAGCCTCTACGATACTTTTGGATATCGCCAAACCGAGACCTGTCCCTGATGATTTGGTCGTAATGTGGGGAACAAAGATGTATTCCTCCATATCTTTAGTAATACCACTGCCATTATCCTTAACTCTTAGTTGTACCAAGTCTTCATCTTTCTTTACCATCATTACATCGATTTCTCCCTGTCTTTCTTCAGGTATTGCCTGGATGGCATTTTTGATGAGATTATTGAAGACCCTCATCAATTGGTTTTTATCCGCAAAGACGAATACATCTTCTTTAACCAGAGACAAGGACATTTTCATATCATCCCGCTCACTGAACAAATCATATACAGATTCTATGAGTTCATTGATGGCGAATCGTTCATTTTCGGCACGAGGCATTTTGGCGAAGTTGGAAAACTCGGTAGCAATCTGAGCCAAGTTATCAATTTGTTCTATCAATGTTTTTGATACTCTCTTGAGCATCGACTCCATATTATTAGGATTAGAATGATAGGCATGTTGCAAATATTGGATACTCAATTTCATAGGAGTAAGTGGATTCTTGATCTCGTGGGCGACTTGTTTTGCCATTTCCCTCCAAGCACTTTCCCTTTCCGATTGTGCCAACAGTTGTGCACTATCTTCCAATTTTTTGATCATCTTATTGTATTCGCCAATCAAGGCTCCTAGTTCATCTTTGCTCTTCCATTCGATGGGTTCGTTCTTCTTACCAATTTTTACTTCCTTCAATTTTTCTCCCATCTGAGTAAGTGGACGGGTAATGGAATTGGCAATGAAGATCGCAATCAAACCTGCCACCAATAAAAGGATAACATATACATTCAATAATGTACCAATAAAGTCGGATGTATCATTTTGGAGCTTACTCTGACCTGCAAAATAAGGCATGCCCAAGTATGCGATTGTATTACCGTCTTTATCTTTCAATCGTTCATATTGTGCTTGGTATTCCAATTTACCGATTTTCTCTTTCCTTTCCTCATTCATCCTGACTTCATCATTTCCTAAAACCGCGAGATCGTATAGGGCGTCTGCATTCATCAAGGGAGAAACCAATCCTGTTGAAAACAAGTCTTTCATCGATGATGCCAGCAGATGACCATCCAAGGAATAAATATTCACGTCCAAACGGTGGATATCCGAAACCGGCCCAACGACTTCATCAAATTGATACAGAGAATTTATATCTATATTTTTTAATAGGATATTGTGTTCCGTATCGCCACTAATGGATTGTGCCTTACGGGTAAACCGCTTTGTATGATACTCGTGGTTTTTTTGTTCAAAGAAATAAATCGTAAAGATACCGATGACCAAAAAGGATAATAGAATGACCGAAATTACAGAAACCTGTATCCTGTTTTTGAGCGATGGGGTTACTGTGGATGTAGTCTGTATTCCCGAGGTTAATGCTTTGAACAATGCATTCAATAGCATCAAGATACTTAATACGACAACCATTATCGTAAACAGATAAGAGAACAAAGAACCCAATTTCTGTTTGATATCGGGCAGTTTGATGTTCAGCATAGCTACATTACCATTATCGGCATGGTAGGTCAGATGTGAATAATCACCATGTGTTTCGAATCTTGCCTTTCCTTTCCCTGGTAGTTCGATATTTGGATCGATCTCCGATTCGTAGCTATTCCCTTCTTGGGAAATCAGTTCGTTATCTCTATAAATGGCATAATTGTATTCGGATAAACCTTGCAACTTCCGATAATCCTCATTTATGAATAGTTCAGAATAGACCTTGGTATTTTCCCCTACACTCTTATTGAATTCTAACACCATGTAGACTCCTCCCCCCTTGTACTTACTTGGAAAATCCAATTTCAGTAGATACGTTCCCAGAGCATTCCCTACCCTTCGGAACCTAAGGTTATCTTCCAATGTAATATCTTTTTGGGCAAAGGCATCTAGGAGTGATCGTTCACTCCCCTCGAGGGGAATTGCTTCTCCACTCAAAGAATCCTGATGGAAAACATGAATTTTATGCCTGAAATCAATGTATTTCAAATCGATGGTCTGATTCCTGCTCAAAATATTCTCGATTCCTTTGAGGTCTAGATTATTGCTCAAATATTCTATTAATTCGCCATCACTCAAAATGGCTTGGGATAAATCTTGGAGGGATTTCTCCATTTTCTCATTCCTATCACTCGTTAGGAAAATGGCATATTCCAATCGCTTATTATATTCTTTGAGGCGGTTATATTTATAAAGGAACACCGATGAAAATGCCGAATAAATCACCAACCAAACTACTAGCCATGTCAAGGAATTCGTATCCCTTTCTACGAATAAATCAAAAGAGACGATATATATAATTGAAAACAATAGGAGAAGATCTAGGGGCAATTCTAATTTCAGCAACCAAGCTACCAGAAATACCGCCGCTAATGAGGTTCCCAAAACAGCAAATCGGGTAACCATAGGGAGTTGTAATTCAAAAATGATTTTAGAAATCCTGTAGGTAAATAGGAATAACATCAACATCAAGAACAACACGCCTAATATGGATAGAAAACTCCCTAATTCCAATTTGGCTATATTCTCAAAATCAAAAGGAATATCTGTTCCGATTACCAAGCCTTTCAGTATGTAGGTAATCACGAGGATTCCTAAAATAATGGATGAATAGGAAAGGAAAGTACCTAAATACCTATTCTGCACTGAAAGCCTTTCCATGTCATCTATCTTAAACTCTTGATAAAAGAAAAGAGCCATCCAAAGGGCTAGGGTTGCATTCATGAGCATATCGCCCAGAGTTTGCATGAAATAATTATTAGAATAGTCTACGGCAAAAAACGGAATACTGGAAAATGTTTCGGCAAAACCAAAATACACCATTGAGAACCGTATCAATACCAAGCTTCCACCTAATAACAAAATTCCCATCCAAGGTTTACGTGTTTGGGATATTTTCCTTGAGACACTTGTCAGCCATAAGATGGCTAACATACCTGCGACGAGGTATAAAAAGAAAATCAGATAGGTCGTCCATAAACCCTTAATGGGTTTATCCACCCCTAAATGGAAAACTTCTTTCCCTGCTTTATTCTTAATGGATACACCTTCACTTTTAGATACTATGACTTCCTTGGGAATAGAAGAATTTTTGGATACTTCAGAATATTTGTCAACAGCGAAAATGTCTTCCAAATAAACACTCTCAAAATTATATTGGTATTTGATAGGATAGAATACCACCACTTCCCCAAAAGGAGGAACTTGATGTTGCCCCACATAAAAATATCCTACGGGAAGTTTCAGCAATCCCTTATCTACACCATTCCGGATCATCTTTAAGGAAACAATATCATTGCCTAAGGCTACATTGTTCCAAAACAACAAAGAATCATTCTTATATATGGTTAAAGTATATGGCTTGTTGAAAATAGTCCTTTCGGAAGCCGTTAAAACCGACTTACTGGTATAACGCTCCAAATGTTCGGGCTTGCTTACCAATGCATCCACTTCTCTTTCCATTAGATGCAGAAAGTTTTCTACCCTTTTGGCATATTGGGTCGTATCGGTTGTTGGTTTGGTAAAAAAATCGAGCGAGGCCGTTATGATGAATAAGACCAAAGAAAGTATCAAAATTAAGTTCTTCATCTTATGGGTTGAAGCCATTGTATCTGTCATGTTATTCTTTCACAGTTTTATATCAAGATATGATATCCTTTTCATATTAAAATCGCCACAAATATCAATCCAACTTTATTTCATACATATGAAAAAAACGTAATATATGGATTAGTGTATTTCATTACAAGTACTATGTTCATTTTGCTTCAAAAATCATTCGATTAATACTAATTATAGGATAGAATTAAAAATTATTGACAAATCGAATGTAAATAACCATAAGGAACTCCATGAAAGGATTATTTTTGCGGCAACTTATACATCATCCGCTATCAAAACCATTATTGAAATGCATGAAAATGATCTCGCTGTCAATTTAGATGTCGCTAAAAATCTAGGATTGAACGAAGAAGAATACCAAAAAATACATGAAATCATGGGTAGAGAACCCAATTTCACCGAACTCAGTATTTTTTCGGTTATGTGGTCGGAACATTGTTCCTACAAAAATTCCATCATTTGGCTCAAAACATTACCCAGAGATGGTAAACGATTACTTGTCGGTGCTGGAGAAGAAAATGCCGGGCTTGTTGATATCGGTGGCGGGTTAGGCTGTGCCTTCAAAATAGAATCCCACAACCACCCTTCTGCCATCGAGCCTTTCCAAGGGGCAGCCACAGGTGTTGGAGGCATCCATAGGGATATTTTCACCATGGGAGCCCGACCTATCGCTTCTTTGAATTCGTTGCGTTTTGGTAATATCAACTCAGACAAGACCAAACACCTCGTAAAAGGTGTTGTAAAAGGCATCAGTCATTATGGAAATTGTTTTGGTGTACCTACTGTTGGAGGCGAGGTATTTTTCCACGATTGCTATAATCAAAATATACTGGTGAATGCGATGTCTGTGGGAATCGTAAAAGCAGATGAAACGGTTTCTGCTTGTGCCGATGGTCCAGGGAATCCTGTTTTGATTGTTGGTTCAGCCACAGGTAAGGATGGGATACATGGAGCTACATTTGCTTCGGCAGATTTGACTGAAGATTCGGCAGAAGATTTGCCCGCTGTTCAAGTAGGTGATCCTTTCCAAGAAAAATTATTACTAGAAGCTTCTTTGGAAGCCATTAAAACCGGAGCCATTGTAGGCATGCAGGATATGGGAGCTGCCGGTATCACTTGTTCCACATCAGAAATGAGTGCCAAGAGCGGTACGGGAATGAGAATCGACTTGGATAAGGTACCTACCCGACAAAGCAATATGAAGCCTTTTGAAATCCTATTATCAGAATCCCAAGAAAGAATGCTTATTGTTGCTAAAAAAGGCGAAGAGCACAAGCTTTTTGAGGTTTTTGAAAAATGGGATTTGGAATGCGAACATATTGGGGAAGTAACCGATACCGGAATGCTTGAATTCCATAAAAGCGGAAATTTGGTTGCCCATGTTCCTGCCGACCCTTTAGTTTTAGGTGGAGGTGCTCCTGTTTATGAACGAGAATATAGTCGCCCTGCCTATTTGGATAAAATCCAAGCATTTGACATTAAAAATGTTGCTTTACCTAGTAATTATATAGAAACGGCTCAGAAATTATTTGCTGCTCCTAATCTGGTATCCAAACGATGGGTCTATGAACAATATGATTCCATGGTCAGGACCAATACTTTGACCACTAATCGCCATTCGGATGCAGCAATTGTTCGAGTAAAAGGGACAGAAAAATCCTTGGCTGTAACAACAGATTGCAATGCCTCCTATGTTTATGCTGATCCTTATGTAGGAGCTATGATTGCTATTTCGGAAGCCGCTAGGAATATAGTTTGCTCTGGCGGAGAGCCCGTTGCCATTACAAATTGCTTGAATTTTGGTAATCCCTACAATCCAGAGGTTTATTACCAATTTGTGAATACCATCAAAGGAATGGGAGAAGCGTGTCGTAAATTCAATACACCTGTAACGGGTGGTAACGTGAGTTTCTATAACCAATCTGTATTTGGGAATAAGACAGAACCCGTTTTCCCAACTCCAACTATCGGTATGTTGGGCATTTTAGATAATCAGAATCATCTGATGACGCTCGATTTCAAGAACGAAACAGATGCTCTTTACTTGGTGGGAACCGCTAAAGAAGATGTAGGGAGTTCTGAATATTTGAGAACCATCCACGATATAGAACATTCACCTGCACCTGCTTTTGACCTAGAAGAAGAAGTACAATTACAAAAAACCATTTCACAACTCATCCGGGAAGGGAAAATCGTATCGGCTCATGATGTTTCGGACGGAGGTCTTTTCACAAATTTGATGGAATCCGCTATCGTTAGTGGTTTGGGATTTGAAATATCTTGCCATGAAACGGTAAGAAAAGATGCTTTCTTGTTCGGTGAAAGCCAAAGTCGAGTTGTTGTATCTGTTCCGCAAAAAAAGAAAGCAGAATTTGAATCATTCATGCAATTTCAAGATACTCCTTATAGTCATTTAGGAAAAGTAATGGGTGAACATGCGATTATAGATGGTGATGATTTTGGTAAAATTGCCGATTGGACCAGTATTTACCAAGACACATTAGGTCAACTTATGGAAGCTTAAATAGGAATCCACTATCTTTGCGGCAAAACTCTCATAGATTTAAATTAATTATAAATGAATATGAAACATTTAATATTGTTTTTGAGCCTTATAGGAATGGTTGCTTTCTACGGATGTGGTGGTACAACAGAAACTGCCGCCTTTGCTGTAAAAGGCCAAATAGAAGATGCTTCGGATCTTCAAGTTTTCTTTGATCAAATCAAATTTACCAATTCATCCAATGTCATTGGTAAATCGGATATCAGTTCCAATGGAAAATTCAAAGTTGCGTTGGATGAACATCCTGGTGCTGGCATCTATCGGATACGAATTGGTGCCAAGCGTTCTTTCTTGGTTTTTGATGGTTCTGAAAAAATTGTAGAAGTGAACGGAAAACTTTCCGATTTCGATAGTGGTAGCCAACGTATTACCGGTTCGGCATCATCTACTGCTTACTTGGATGCTGAGAAACAAGCTAAATCCAGGACACTTAATGTCGGGAATTTCAGTAATTTCGTCAATGGGCAGAACAGTATTGTTTCGGCTTTGATTTCTTATAATTTCTTCAAAGCCATGGATCAGAAGAATATTGATGCATTGAAGGTTGTGAACCAAAAATTAAATGCTGATTTCCCTCAAACAGATTTCGCTAAGGATTTCAACAATCTTACTACTACAAAAGAAAGCCAACTGAAACAGTTCTTGGCTACACAACGTATTCAAGTGGGACAAGAAGCTCCCGAAATCAAACTAAAAGACCCGAAAGGCAAGGAGTATGCTCTTTCTGATTTGAAGGGCAAAGTTGTTTTGATTGATTTCTGGGCAAGCTGGTGTCGTCCTTGTCGTATGGAAAACCCTAATGTTGTTAGAATGTATAAGAAATATAACAACCAAGGATTTGAAGTATTCAGTGTTTCTTTGGATAGTGAAAATGCAAAACAACGTTGGATTGATGCGATCAAAAAAGATGGTTTGGAATGGCCTTACCATGTTAGTGACCTTAAAAAATGGGCATCTGCTCCAGCCAAAGAATATGGTGTAACAGGTATTCCTAAAACCTTCTTAATAGACCGTGAAGGAAAATTTGCGGCTATCGGTTTAAGAGGCGCTGCTCTGGAACCCGCCTTGAAGAAATTATTGTAATTTTTCAAGATTCTTTTTTCAAAAGCCAATTAGAATGTTCTAATTGGCTTTTGTTTTTGAAGGTGCTTACTTCTCTATAATTTTTGATTCGAAAGACTTTCCCTGGCAATATTCCTCCAAATACCGTTGAGCCCTTTCCATTTGTTTTTCGAGGGAATCATGATGACCAAAATCAAGGAATATCATTAAAAATCTAGATGTATTTGCTTTGACTCCTGTTCTTTCAGAATCGCTGGTAGGGCTACCAAATGCTCCTTCCCCATCTCTGAAAACGGGTAGTTTATAAATGTTCAAAACACCCCTCCCCAAACCTTCGTAAGGTTCGTTTTCTTTCCCTATCCCTAAAACAACATCTCCTTGGATTTTATCAACATCATATCCGCCAATAGAAAATCCGGAACTGAATGAAACTAGGTTGATCATATCCACTACATTTGAAATCCGATATAAATCTTTTCCTTGCAAGACCCTCCGTAACAATGCCTCTGCCGAGGGGCGATACCGCCCCGGTTTTTTGCCACATACCTTGTATCCGATTCTGGTCGCCCCATTAACCGGATGGGAACTTATACTTTCTATCTCTATTGAATTTCGTATTTCATCTTGATATTTCTCCACCTCTTTCCAAAAAGCTTCAGACGAAGGCTCTGATACAACATCACATTCGATGCCACCTAATCTTAAGTTAGGGCATTTTGTCTTTATTTCTTCAGAAATTTGAATGGTTTTCATCTCTTTTTATTCGAAAATTAAAAAAATATTAAAAAATTTCAACTCACATGCAGCATTTTTGATGTTTGTCCTATTTAGATAATAAATATACCCCCATAACCCCGAATACGGTATGAATTCAATTAGAAATGGGTGGCTCGTTTTCATCAAAATTCAATGAGCCTACCCTTTCTTTTTAAATGAAGTCATTCCGGTTATATTTTCACTTTTAAGAAAATAAGGTTATCTTAATCTTTCATAAGACTAGGTAATCCATAAAACACGCTCAATTTGACAGAATCAGATATCATAAAAGGATGCCAAAATGGTATTGCCAAATTCCAAAAGGAATTGGTGGTACGGTATTCTCCTATGCTTATGACTGTCAGTAGAAGGTATTCTAGGGATAATGAGTCTGCGAAAGATGTTCTACAAGATTCATTCATCAAGATTTTCCGACATATCCACAAATATAAGCCGATTGGTTCTTTTACTGCCTGGATGCGTAGGATTGTGATCAATACCGCCTTACAATCTTTGGATAAGAGTTGTTTTAAAAAGGAATTGTCCGGTTTGGGTGAATTACAAGAGCACCCTTCAACTTCCCCTGATATATATTCGCATTTAGGAGCAGAAGAATTATTGACCCTGATTCAAGGAATGCCCGATGGATTCAGGCAGGTGTTCAATCTTAATATTTTAGAAGGATACAGCCATAGAGAAATCGGCGAAATATTAAATATAACTGAAAGCACATCCCGTTCACAACTGGTTAGAGCCCGTAATTATTTAAAAAAAATGTTAGCTAAAAGAGACCGAATTAGAGTATGAGCTTTGAGGAACATATAAGGAAAAATCTATTAAACCACCCTACCGAAGTAGATACTGATGCTCTTTGGGACAGTATCTGTGATGATATTCCTAATGGAAAGGACCAAAAGAAAAGAGGAGGTATCTTTTTTATATTTTTAATTGGATTGATGAGCCTTGGTACGGTCTTATTTTATCCGTTCGAAATGAAAAATACCCAAGCCCATTTGAATATTTCTTCTGGACAAGAATTTGCTCCGGATGGGAAATGGGATGCATATTCTTTAACTTGGGAATCTCCTATTGAAAAAAGACATATCCTTTTAGAATATCAAAACCCACCCCAGCTACTCCACTCCTTAGAAAAAGGTGCTTTGATAACAGAAATTGACAAAACCGCCGCCTTCCTTGATTTGGCTCGGAAACACGATGTCATTAATATTGGATCTTTTGATAAAAATACCTTAGAGAAAGAATCATCTCCCCTACCTTTCAAGGAGGATAAAGTCAAAGCATTAGAAAGCCCTTCTTCCTTAGAAGAAGCCGAATTAAGGTTTATGGAAATGATTCCTGCAATACTCTCAGATAACACTCCCTTGGAAAAAATTTCATTCAACCTTAAAATAGAAGAAGAAGAAGAAGAAGAAGAAGAAGAAGAGCAAAAGAAAATCGTAGAAAAAAACATTCCAAAATTCAAGTTTGAAATTGGAGTACATATGGGGGGGAATTTCATCCGGAATTCTTATTCTACCAATACGGCAGGTCACTCCGAATATGTTCAACGATTGAACGATATGAATACAAATTCCTATTCGAGTGAATACCTCCTAGGTTTCAGAGTACTACATAAAACAGGAATTTTCTTACAATCTGGTTTAAATTATAGAAAATCCACCACCATTTTTGAGTATATAAGTAATGATATTGTCGACATCAGGTATTCATCATCCAACAATGAGCAATATATTGATGATGATCTAGTTCCTTCTTCTACCAAATCAAATGGTATCCAGGAACAGACGAATAATGCTTCCAACACAAGTATATCCTCTTACGGATCTACTATTCGCAAGCATAAAATGTATACAAAACAATTGAACGTTCCCTTATTAATGGGTTATCAAATAGGAAAAGGAATTGTAAAGATGGAATTAACTTCTGGTGTCCAATTTGGTTTAGCCACCTCTTATCAAGGAAAAATCCCCACTCCGGAAAATGGATTGCATGAATTTGGAGGTTTTATGAATAATTCCCCCTATAGAAACAATCTTTTAATGAAAGTTCAAAATGGTATAGCCATGAACCTTACTTTAAGTGAAAACATCAGTTTGAACCTGGGTTCTTACTTTCGTTTCAATCCAAAATCCATCACAAAAGAAGATGCCGTTTTTAGTCAAAAAGAAAATGAATTCGGAGGTTCTCTTGGTTTGAGGTTCAATTTGAAATAATAGGGCTATTGGGCGAAAAATCGTAAAGCAACATAACAACGAACAAAAAAGGAGGTCTCATGAGACCTCCTTTTTTGTTCGTTGTCGTACATTATTGATAATTTAATGAGCATTCACTCAATTTTGGCATTCTTTTCGTATTAATAGAAATGTGAATATCAATATATTTACCCTCAAAACGTTTCTATAAAAAAAATTAGAATGAGATATATCCAATTCCTTTTCATCATCAGCCTATTTATCCTTACTATTTTTTCTTGTAGGGAAGGAACAACTTCAGAAGATTTAAACATCGAAATGGGGTATGAATATTATCCTTTGGAAGTCGGTAAATATAAAGTCTACCAAGTAGATTCCACCATTTATGATTTTGATGGTGACATACCCATTATTATTGAAAGTACAACTTTCGTAAAGGAAGAACTCATAGAAATCCGTTTGGATAACGAAGGTGATTCCATATACATCCTAGAACGGTTCGAAAGAAAAGACCCAAATGATTCTTGGGAAATCAAAGATGTGTGGTCGACAAAGAGAACGGAAAATACTGCCGAAAGATTTGAAGAGAATGTTCGCCTGATAAAAATGGTGTTCCCGGTAAGGGAAGGCACCGATTTTGACGCTACACTTTATGTGGATGAAAATTTCATCATTTTTGTTCAGGGAGAATCCTTGGAAGCTTATAAAAATTGGAATTCTGAAATCCAAACAGTTGGTGTTCCGGAAGAGATAGGTTCCATTCCCTTCAATGATGTTGCAACCATCACTCACGCTGATGATGAAAACCTCATCGAAAAACGGTTTTCACAATCCAAATATGCCAAAAATATCGGATTGGTTTATCGAGAAGAATGGATTCTGGATACCCAAGATTTAACAGAAGAAATTCCTTGGGAAGAAAAAGCTGACAAAGGATATATTATTCGTCAAACTATTTTGGATTACAACTAAAATTCATTTTACAACTTGGTATCCAACTTCGTAACCATTCCATTTTTCCAAGAATGGTAATCTCCGGCTATGATATGTTTTCTTGCTTCCTGTACCAACCAAAGGTAAAAACTCAGATTGTGCAAGGTTGCGATTTGCAAGGCTAGAAACTCCTTACATCTGAACAAATGATGTAAATAAGCCTTTGTATGGATACGGCTGGTCTCGCTGGGAGAATTTTCATCTATGGCAGAAAAATCTTCCTTCCATTTAGCATTTTTCATGTTCATATACCCTTCCGAAGTATAAAGCAAACCATGGCGGGCATTTCTGCTGGGCAAAACACAGTCCATCATATCTATACCCAAAGCTATGCTTTCTAAAATATTGGCGGGCGTTCCTACTCCCATTAAGTAACGAGGTTTTTCTTTTGGTAGAATTTCGCAAACGACACCTGTCATTTCGTACATTTCCGGAGCAGGCTCCCCTACCGACAAACCACCAATGGCATTGGCTTCCCGATCAAAATCCCGGATTACTTTGGCAGATTCAACTCTCAAATCCTTATAAACACCTCCTTGAACAATGGGCAATAAGGTTTGCTCGTACCCATATAATCCTTCACCTGCATCAAAATGATCACAACAACGCTTTAACCAACGGTGGGTCAATCCAATTGATTTTTTCACATAATTATATTCGCAGGGAAAAGGTGTGCATTCATCGAATGCCATAATTAAATCCCCACCAATGGAACGTTGAATATCTATCGCCTTCTCCGGAGAAAAGAAATGCTTCGAGCCATCTATATGCGATCTAAATGTCACACCTTCCTCTTTAATTTTTCGCATTTGGCTTAACGAATAGACCTGGTACCCTCCACTATCCGTTAAAATCGGCTTGTCCCAACTATTGAATTGATGAAGCCCTCCAACTTGCTCCAAAATCGAAATGCCAGGCCGCAAGTACAAATGGTAGGTATTCCCCAATATAATCTGAGCCTTGATTTGCTCCTCCAACTCCTTGAAATGAACCGTCTTCACGGTACCCAATGTACCCACGGGCATAAAAATGGGCGTTTCGATCGTTCCATGATCCGTTTGGATAAGCCCTGCCCGAGCATCGGAATCCTTATCTGAATGTTGTAAAGTAAACTTCATGCCGCAAAGATAAATTTTACGAATAATAATTCATTGATTAGTTTTGTCCTATGAAAAAAACCATCTATTTCATCCGACACGGAGAAACCGAATTCAACAAGCGGCACATCGTACAAGGTAAAGGTGTCAATTCTGATTTGAATGAAACCGGAAAAAACCAAGGATTCGCCTTTTATGATGCTTACAAACATATCAATTTTGAAGTCGTTTTCACTTCGAGCCTGAAACGAACCCACCAAACCGTCCAATCTTTTATTGATGATGGAATTACTTGGGAACAATATCCAGAAATCGATGAAATTAGTTGGGGTGTGCATGAAGGAGCGAAAGGAACCCCCGAAATGAAGCAAAACTATATTGATTTGATCGGACAATGGGTACTTGGGAATTATGATGCAAGAATCGAAGGGGGCGAAAGTGCCCAAGAATTAGGAAAACGAGTGGAAAAATTCATGGAAATGCTGAAACGCCGCAAAGAACAACAGATCCTCGTTTGTACTCATGGAAGAACAATGACCTGCATTAGTTGTTTCCTTGAAGAACGCCCCTTAAAAGATATGGTTCTGTTCAAGCACCACAATACCGGATTAACTAAAGCCGTTTGGGAAAGCAATAAGTTTTCTATTGAAATGAAAGATGATTTGTGCCATTTGCAACCATAATTAAAGGATGTTGTCTTATCCTAGAGGAAAAGGCGATTCAACTTCCATTCATTTCGGGGCGATTTACTTACTTTTGACACCTAAATAGCAAATTTCACCATTGCAATAATGAAACAATGGTTCATCTTTAACTATTAATATATTACAATGAAGATTTTATCGCTTAAAATCAGTCTCTCTTTACTGTTTACTTTTTCTATTGCTATTTTATTTGGACAAGCACCAGAAAACTGGTTCAATAAGGATTATGCCCAAGATGGTGTAAGAGGTGTAAGTACAGAAAAAGTTTATCAAGAATTAGCCAAAGGACGTACTTCAACTACTGTCGTTGTTGCGGTTATAGATTCTGGCGTAGATATAGAGCATGAAGATTTGCAAGGACAAATTTGGGTGAATACTGATGAAATTCCTGACAATGGTATCGATGATGATAAAAATGGATATGTAGATGACATCCATGGCTGGAATTTCTTAGGGGGCAAAGACGGTAGAAATGTAAATGAAGAAACATTAGAGGTTACTCGCCTCTATGCACATTACAAGAAAAAATTCCAGAATGTAAAAGATCCTTCATCCTTATCTAAAAAAGAAAGAAAGGAATACGACTTATATAAAGAATGTAAGGAAGAAGTTGAAAAGCACAACAATGATGCTAAAGCCCAATTGGCTCAATTTGAAATGACCGAGGCTTTATATATGGGTGCCTTAGAAGCCGCTAAGGAAATTGCCGGAGATAATGAAATCACTCAAGAGATGATAGACGGCGTAGAACCGGGCATGGATCAAAATAAAGCCATTGCTGTTAGAATTCTACAAGGCGCTTTAGAGGAAGGCATCAGCATGCCTGATGT